>NZ_JHVL01000048.1 GCF_000620125.1 Clostridiisalibacter paucivorans DSM 22131
AAGGAATATTTTCATATATAAAATCAGGAATGAGATATTTAAGATTTAGACATAGGAGCATGGAAAAAATCGTTGCAGAGATGAAATTATTAAGTTTTGCCATAAATATAAAAAAATTAAGTAATAAAATGAAATCTAATAAACTGGGTTTCGTGAAATATAAAGAGGCAATTTAATTATAAAAAATAGAATAAATAGAATAAAACTTAAAAATATTTAAGTTTTGTTTGCTATACCTAAAATTAGGCTAAGAAAAATATATTTGAATTTATTGAAACTTAGGTACCTCAGTTGTTAACTTGAACATAATAAAAGAGGCGTTTCATAACTGATTAATCAGTTATGAAGCAGCCCCTTTATATCTTTTTGCTAAGGAGAAGGAATAATAAAATATAAGGGATAAAATTACTAGATTGAATTTCATATTGTTCACTTGGATTAGGACTTTGAGGTGGAATATGGCTTATATCCTTATCAAATAAATTTTTTAAGTTTAAAATCCCTGCTCCTTGATTTTCTTGTCTGTCATTTAATGATATGCAAGAGCTTTTCAGTAAATATTTTACTTCCCTTGGTGTAAGGGAATCATCTCTTTCATATAATAATGCACATGTGCCTGATACTATAGGTGTAGCCATGGATGTACCGCTTAGCGCGATATAACTTTTAGTATTTTTATTGGATGTGGATACTATATCTACTCCAGGTGCAACTAAATCTGGTTTTCTAATACCTTCTTTGGTAGGGCCTCTACTGGAAAAAGAAGCTATTGAATCATCAGATACTTCTGGAGTACGCTTATCATCTACAGCACCTATAGTTATAGCATGGGGACTATTCCCTGGACATAATATAGTTTTTTTTGCAGGTCCACTATTTCCAGCAGCCACTACTACGGTGATACCGGATTTTATTGCTTCATCTACGGCTTTAGCCAAAGGATCGGACCTATAGGAACTATTAGCTGGACTTCCTAAAGATAAATTTAAAATTTTAGTATTATAGACGTCTTTTGTATCTATTACCCATTGTATAGCAGAAGCTATATGTCATTAACTACTATTTTTTAAATAAAAAATCAATGTTTCTCCATCCCATATAATTTTATTAACTATTTTTTCTATTAGGCACTTTTTTTCTGAGAATGATAGATTAGTATATATTGTATTTGTTATTATGCAATCAACTAATTCCTTTAAAAATTCAGAACTGATATTTTTATATTGTGTTTCAATTTTTTTGAGTCTAGATCTTTCTTCGCTGATTTTTTTATCTAATTTTTCAATCTTTTCAATTATATATTTAATGGAAGGAGAATCATTATTTTGTGTTAGTTCAATGGTCAATTTATCAATCATATTTTTGTACTTTTCTATATTTTTATTTAGTGTGATTATTGGACTGGAATAATTATTGTCAAATATTTTTTCTCTCATTGAAATAAGTGTATCAACACAAATATTGAAATTTATTTTCAAAGTATTAATCGATTCCAATGCCTTTTTGTCTGCCAATTCTCCATTTATATTTTTTATATTACATGAATCTTTGCCATTATATTCTTTAGTTCTACATTTATAATAATATAATCTGGATCCATCTTTTCTTTTTTTACCATAAATTATTCTGAATGAATTTCCACAGTTATTACAAACTAGGATATGATTAATTAATCCTAATTTACCAGTACCCAGTCTTTTTGACTTAATTGCATTTTTATGCAATATTTGTTGAACTCTTATAAAATCTTTTCCTGAGATAATACCTCTATGTATTCCTACTGCTACTATCCAGTCAGAAGTCTTTTTTAATGTATTAGCTTTTCCTTTGCGTTCCAGGTTTTTATTGTAAACCATTAGACCTTTTTTAGAATCGAATTCATTTTTATCGGATGCGATATCCATATTTTTTTGTATACAATAGTTGTAGATATCATCATCAGCTTTTACATAAACCATATTTGATAATATTCCTTTTATGGTAGTTATATTGAAGAAGTTACCATTTGTTGTCTTAAGGTTTAGTGATTTAGACCAATTGGCTACCTTTCTTAGGCTATTTGTTTCTAAATATTTTTCAAAAAGCTTATTAACTATAACTAGTTCTTTTTCATTTTCATATAAGGTATACATATATTTTTCTTGTCCGTACTTATCAAGATAGGGAATCTTTTTAGATTCATAGCCTGTTGGTGTTATACCTCCTAACCATCTACCAGTACGTGCTAATTGTAGCATATTATCCTTTATTCTTTCAGCTATGGTTTCCCTCTCTAATTGTGCAAAAACTCCAGCTATATACATCATTGCTCGGCCCATGGGAGTAGATGTGTCAAATTGTTCCTTTATAGATATGAAGTCAATATTGTTTTTTTGAAGCATATCTATAACATGGGTAAAATCAGAAATATTTCTACTTATTCTATCAAGGCGGTAACAAATGAGTATGTCAAAAGCCTTTTTTTTAGCATCATTCAACATTTTATTATACATAGGCCTATCAGTAGTCCCGCCAGAAAAGCCTTCATCTTCATAAATTATAAATTTATCTACTGTAAAATGAGTAGCACAATAGTTTTTACAAAAATCTATTTGGTTTTTTATAGATTCACCCTTGTCTGTATATCGTGATTTTCTGCTGTAAATTGCAATTATTGACAAGAATATCTCCTCCATTTCTATATTAATACTATTCATTCAGTTATAGATTAAGAAGAACAAGAAAACATTTTCATATAATTCTTGAAATTTATTTAAGATTGAGTTATAATGAAATTGAAAATAATAATAAGATTACCAATTAACTATAGAAATAAAGAAGCCCTTTATTTTTTGAGTAGTTAAAACACGGTAAAATGTAGAGAAGGATCTCTCTCTGCATTTTACCGTGTTTTTTATTTTCCAATATTAAACATTCTAAAGTATGAAATAGAATGTATATTTTGAATAAAATAGTTAACCATTTATAGTATACCCCAAAATTATAATTCAAGATTAAAGGGCAAAATAAAATAGTTTTTATGAGAATTTTAAAGCTGCAGCTTTTTAATTATAAATAAAAAAATAAATGTTTCAAAGGAGTGGGGGAGATTGAATTTTAATTTTATATCATGGTTAACTAGTCCATATATTTTGATGTTTGTAGCAGTTTTTACCGGCATAATGTTTGGCAAAATAAAATTTGGTAAATTTAATTTTGGTATATCAGGAACACTTTTTACAGGTTTAGTAATAGGGTGGGGTGTTTACAGTTTTGGAAATACAATAACTGAAGGGGAGAAGGGCTTTGAATATGTCCAAAGCATGATATCTGTAGGCGTAATACCAAAAGAATTCTTTACTATATTCCTTATATTGTTTGTTGTCTCTGTTGGTTTATTGGCAGCAAAAGATATGGGAATAGTATTAAAAAAATTTGGAGCAAAATTTGTGATTTTAGGATTTGCTATTACTCTTTTAGGGGCAGCTGCAACCTATGGGATGACTTTTTTAAATGCAAACTCTGACCCATACGAGGTATCAGGAGTATATACTGGAGCATTAACTAGTTCTCCTGGTTTAGCGGCAGCAATAGAAACAGCTAAAGGTCATGCAACAAGGAAAGTAGAGACTTTCGATGAGCTTAGTGTAGAAGATAAAAAATATATTTTTAATAGCATAAATAGAGAGGTTGATGAATCAGATATTCCTAATGTTGAGCTGACTAAGGAAAACAAAGAGATATTTATTAAAAATGCAGAGGCTGGGATAGGAGTAGGGCATGCTATTGGTTATCCATTTGGTGTAATAGTAGTGATATTTGCAGTGAACTTTTTTCCTAAAATTTTTGGCATAGATGTCAAGAAGGAGATGGAAATATATAGAAGAGAAATGAGTGAAATGCAGGCTCAAACAAGCAAAAAAAATATTCCAACAGTAAATTTTGATTTACTAGGATTTGCATTAGCTTGTTTTTTAGGATATACCTTGGGACAGATTCAAATATATTTAGGTCCATTGGGTCATTTTAGTCTAGGTTCTACAGGAGGAGCTTTATTGGGAGCATTGGCATTAGGCTATATAGGAAAAATAGGGTTTATAAACTTTAGAATGGACAATAAAATATTAAGTATTATTAGACAATTGGCATTGGCTTTCTTTCTAGCTATAGTGGGATTAAGATATGGATATAAAGTTTTTGATTCCATTTTTGGTTCTGGAGCATACTTAGCATTGGTAGGATTAGTAGTGGGTTTAGTTGCTATGTTAGCAGGATTTTTTATAGGTAGATGGGTGCTAAAGATAAATTGGATAATGCTTTCAGGGGCAATATGTGGAGGAATGACATCTACACCAGGATTAGGAGCTGCAATAGAAGCAGTGGGCAGCGATGAACCAGCTGCAGGATATGGAGCAACATATCCATTTGCATTGTTAGGTATGGTTATATTTACAATAGTTCTTCACAATCTACCCATGTAATTAACCTTTTTAAAATATTAACCATATTTAATATTTAAACAGAGGTATATAATACAAGTTTATAGAAATAAAAGGTAAACTTGAATTAAAAGGGTGGGATTATGTATGACAGACAAAAGGACTATATTTTTAACAGGGTATGCTAAACTACCTGAGGGCATTACTGCATGGGAGCTATATAGGATAATAGCATTAGGTATATTACTAGACAAGGAGACTGGTGAGATATTAGATGCAGATTGTACATTATCTACTAGGGTTGCTCATGAATTTATAAGAGATCTATTAGTAGGAGAAAACTTAAATTGTTTAAGTGATATAGAACATAAAATAATAGATCAATATTTTGGCTCTGCTAAAAAAGCTTTAATAACTGCTTTAAGAATTTGTTATAAAAATTATAAACAGATAAAGGGACGGTTATTGTAAGAAAGGAGCGATAGAGTTGCAAAGTGAGAGATTAAGGGGAAAATGGATGGAAGATAAGGTAATGAGTGCTGAGGATGCTGCACTATTATTTAAGAAGGATATGACAGTAGGGACTAGTGGATTTACTCCTGCAGGATATCCTAAGGCAGTACCATTGGCATTGGCTAAAAGAGGTGAAGAAGACGAGGATTTAAATCTTACTATAATTACTGGTGCATCGGTAGGAGATGAATTAGATGGAGCTTTATCTAGGTCTGGTGTAATGAGAAGGAGATATCCATATCAAACTAACAAATATTCTAGGGGTGGAATAAATGATGGCACTATAGAATATAGTGATATGCATTTAAGTCATGTGCCACAATGGGTTAATTATGGTTTCTTTGGAGATATAGATATAGCCCTTGTAGAGGCCTTAGCAATAAGAGAAGATGGAGGGATAATTCCTACTACATCCATAGGAAATTCAAATGTATTTGTTAAAAATGCTAAGAAAGTAATAGTAGAAATAAATACTAGTCAACCCATGGAATTAGAAGGAATTCACGATATATATACACCTGATAATCCTCCAAATAGATTACCAATTCCGTTGGTTAAGCCTAATGAAAAAATAGGGAGTACATATATCCCTTGTGATCCACAAAAAATAGATGCAATAGTTTTTACAGATATAAAAGATAAAACTAGACCTGTAGCACCGATAGATGAGACTTCTAAAAAAATGGCAGGGCATTTAATAGATTTTCTCGAAAATGAAGTTGCTAAAAATAGATTGCCTGAGAATTTATTACCATTACAGTCGGGAGTAGGTAGTGTGGCCAATGCTGTATTAGGAGGATTAGTAGACTCAAAATTTGAGAATCTATATTTCTACTCCGAGGTCTTACAAGATTCAGTGTTGGACTTATTAGATGCACAAAAGTTTAACTTTGCTTCAGCTACATCTATTACTATATCTCCTGAAAGATTAGGGAGTTTCTATAAAGATATAGATAGGTATAGAAATAAAATAATGCTTAGACCTCAAGAAATCAGTAATAATCCTGAAGTTATAAGGAGATTGGGAATTATAGCTATAAATACAGCTATAGAAGCAGATATATATGGAAATGTAAATTCTACACATATAATGGGAAGCAGAATGATGAATGGTATAGGAGGATCTGGAGATTTTGCCAGAAATGCTTATCTAACCATATTTACTACACAGTCTATAGCAAAGGATGGAGATATATCTTCTATAGTACCTATGGTATCCCACCATGACCATACAGAGCATGATGTGGATATTATAGTAACGGAACAAGGTATAGCAGATATTAGAGGGCTGAGTCCTAAAGAAAGGGCCAAAGTTATTATCGAAAAATGTGTCCATCCACAATATAAAGACTTACTTAAGGACTATTATAAAGATGCCCTTAAGGGTAAATATAAACATACACCTCATGAGATAGGTAAGGCATTATCTTGGCATAAGAAGTTTTTAGAAACTGGTTCTATGAAATAAAAGTAAGAGGAGGCTTAATAAAATGTATGACAAAGAAAAATTAAAAGAAATTTCTCAATCAAAAAAAGAATGGCAAAAGACTGTGGATAAAGCCATATCTAGATTTCCTGAGAGAAGGGAAGATTTTAGCTCAGTATCAGGATTAGATAACAATAGAATCTATACTGCTGAGGATGTAGGAGATATGGATTACAATGAAGATTTAGGGTATCCTGGTCAATATCCTTATACAAGGGGTGTACAGCCAACTATGTATAGGGGTAGATTATGGACAATGAGAATGTATGCGGGATTTGCTACAGCAAAAGAATCTAATGAAAGATATAAATACCTTTTGGAACAAGGTCAGACAGGATTAAGTGTAGCATTTGACCTTCCAACCCAGATAGGATATGATTCGGATCATCCTTTGGCAGAAGGTGAGGTAGGCAAGGTAGGTGTAGCCATTGATTCATTAAAGGATATGGAGACATTGTTTGATGGCATACCTTTGGATAAAGTCAGTACATCTATGACAATAAATGCACCTGCATCGGTACTTTTAGCTATGTATATAGCAGTAGCAGAAAAGCAAGGAGTATCTTCTGATAAACTCAGAGGAACTATACAAAACGATATACTTAAAGAATATATTGCTAGGGGAACATATATATTCCCAACAGAACCATCTATGAGACTTATAACAAATATATTTGAATATTGTTCTAAGAATGTACCTAAATGGAACACCATAAGTATTAGTGGGTATCATATAAGGGAAGCTGGTTCTACGGCACCACAAGAAGTTGCTTTCACATTGGCAGATGGTATAGCTTATGTTGATGCAGCTATAAAGGCAGGATTGGATGTGGACGATTTTGCTCCAAGGTTATCTTTTTTCTTTAATGCCCACAATGATTTGTTAGAAGAAGTAGCTAAATTTAGAGCAGCTAGAAGATTATGGGCTAGGATAATGAGAGATAGATTTAATGCTAAAAAGAAAAAATCTATGATGTTGAAATTCCATACCCAGACAGCTGGTTCTACTTTAACAGCCCAACAACCTGATAACAATATAGTTAGGGTTGCTATACAGACATTGGCAGCAGTATTAGGAGGAACTCAATCGTTGCATACGAATTCTAGAGATGAGGCATTGGCATTACCTAGTGAAGAATCAGTAAGGATAGCATTGAGAACTCAACAAATAGTAGCCCATGAAAGTGGTGTGACTAATACCATAGATCCATTGGCAGGATCATATTATATAGAATCAAAGACTAGCGAAATAGAAGAAAAGGCCATGGAATACATCAAAAAAATAGATGAATTGGGAGGAGCACCCAAGGCTATTGATATGGGATATATTCAACAGGAAATAATGGACGCTGCATATAGATATCAAAAAGAAGTGGAATCTGATGAGAGGATAGTGGTAGGAGTAAATAGATTTAAGGTGGAAGAAGGATCGCCTAAAGGGCTATTGAAGGTAGACCCCACTGTTGGAGAGAATAAGAAAAAAGGATTAAAAGAATTAAGAGATGAAAGGGATAATAATACTGTTAAAGAGAGATTGGATGCATTAAAAAATGCATGTGAAACCGATAAGAATGTAATGCCATTTATTATAGATGCAGTTAAAGCTTATGCTACTCTAGGAGAGGTATGTGGAGTAATGAGAGATGTATTTGGAGAATATGAACAATCAGTAAGATTATAAATATATAAGAGTTAGGAGGGAAAAAGTAATGGATAGACCTATAAGAGTATTAGTTGCAAAACCTGGACTAGATGGACATGATAGAGGTGCAAAAGTGATAGCTAGAGCACTTAGAGATGGAGGTATGGAGGTTATATATACTGGTCTTAGACAGACCCCAGAACAGATAGTAGCAGCAGCAATACAAGAAGATGTTGATGTAGTAGCTATGAGTATATTATCAGGAGCACATAATCATTTATTTCCAAAGGTAGTAGATTTACTTGAAAAAGAAAATGCTGAAGATATCTTGGTAATAGGTGGAGGGGTAATTCCTGAAGATGATATTCCAGAACTTAAAAAGGTTGGTATAAAGGCCATTTTCACACCGGGAACTCCTACAACTGATGTTATAGAATTTATAAAGTCCCAAATTAAGAATTGATGAGTAAAGTACTTGAATAAGGTGGTGCTTAAATATTGAACATAGAAAAAAGAATTTTAGAGGGGGATAAAAGAGCCTGTGCTAGACTTATTTCTATGGTAGAGAATAATGAACAACAGGGTATAGAGATAGTAAAAAAGCTTTATAAATATACAGGTAAAGCCCATGTAATAGGGATAACAGGTCCACCAGGAGGAGGTAAAAGCACCCTTACAGATAAATTAGCTAAGGCATTGAGAAAGAGAAATAAAAAGGTAGGAATAATAGCAGTAGATCCCACTAGCCCCTTTAGTGGAGGGGCAATATTGGGAGATAGGGTTCGCATGAATGATTTAGCCACTGATTCAGATGTATTCATAAGAAGTATGGGTACCAGGGGACATCTGGGAGGGCTGTCTAAAGCCACATATAGCGCGATAAAGGTATTAGATATATATGGGGCAGATTATATATTTGTTGAAACTGTAGGTGTGGGACAGTCTGAAGTGGATATAGTAAAGACTGTAGATACTGTAGTTATGGTTATGGTACCAGGACTAGGAGACGATATTCAAGCGATTAAAGCTGGAGTTATGGAGATAGGAGATTTATTTGTAATAAATAAAAGTGATCTTGATGGTGCATCTAGAACAATGATGGAGATAGAAATGATGCTAAATATGAGCCAAAATAAGGATGAAATTCCCCCTGTACTTAAAGTGGTTGCTACTCAAAATAAAGGAATAGAGGAATTATTGGATACAATAATAAACCATATGGACGATATGGTAGCAGAGAATTTATTAGAAAAGAGAAGATTTGGCAATGCTAGGGTCGAAATAGCTAATCTAGTGGAAGAAGAAATAATGAAGATGATATCTAAGGGTTCCCAATTGGGAGAAAAATTGGACCATATATCAAAGGAAGTAGCATCTAGACATAAGGATCCATATACAGCTAGGGATCAGATTTTAAATCTTATAAAAAGATGAAGGGAGAAGATTATTGTGGTCACTAAAATAGATCATATAGGTATAGCAGTTAAAGATTTAAATGAAAGTCTTAAATTTTATGAAGATGTATTGGGACTTAAAGCTGAAGGCACAGAGGTTGTGGAAGAGCAAAAGGTTAAGGTAGCTTTTTTACCATTGGGAGATAGCGAAGTAGAATTGTTGGAGTCAACAGAAGAAGATGGTCCAATAGCTAAATATATAGCAAAAAAAGGAGAAGGGATACAACATATAGCATATAGAGTTGATGATATTGAGAAGGCCATAGAAGATATGAAGAAAAAAGGGATAAGGATGATAGATGAAAAACCTAGATATGGAGCAGGTGGAGCCAAAATAGCTTTTTTACATCCTAAAAGTACCCATGGTGTTTTAGTAGAATTGTGTGAAAGAAAATAATGGAAACAGGAGTGATTATGCCATGTCAATGAAAAAGATTAAAGAACTTCAAAACCTTAAAAAAAAGATAAGATTAGGTGGAGGAGAAAAAAGTATAGAAAAGCAACATTCTAAAGGCAAACTCACTGCTAGAGAAAGGATAGATTTATTATTAGATGAGGGAAGCTTTATAGAAATAGATGCCTTTGTTGAACATAGAAGTAATAATTTTGGGATGGAGAAAAAAAAGGCACCAGGTGAAGGTGTAGTTACAGGATATGGTACTGTTGATGGTAGATTAGTTTATGTTTTTGCTCAAGATTTTACAGTATTAGGTGGCTCATTGGGAGAGATGCATGCCGCTAAAATAGTTAAGATTCAACAATTGGCACTTAAAGTAGGAGCTCCTTTGGTAGGCATAAATGATTCTGGTGGAGCCAGAATACAAGAAGGGGTAGATGCCTTAGCAGGATATGGAAAAATATTTTATAACAATACCATAGCTTCTGGAGTAATTCCTCAAATATCAGCTATAATGGGTCCATGTGCTGGAGGAGCAGTATATTCCCCTGCACTTACTGATTTTATATTTATGGTTGATGGGACCAGTAAGATGTTTATAACTGGGCCTCAAGTTATAAAGACTGTAACAGGTGAAGATGTTTCAGCAGAAGAGTTAGGTGGAGCTATGACTCACAATAATACCAGTGGAGTGGCACATTTTGTAGATGATAGTGAAGAAGCTTGTATAAACAATATAAGACGACTTCTAGGTTTTTTACCTTCTAACAACCTAGATGATGCTCCCACATATAGTAGTAATGATGATATAAATAGAATAGAAAAAGGATTGAATAAAATAGTACCAGAAAATCCAAATAAGCCCTACGATGTAAAAGAAATAATAGAGATAGTAGCAGATGAGGGTGATTTTTTTGAAGTACAACCATATTTCGCCCAAAATATGGTAACAGGATTTATGAGACTAAATGGAAGAACTGTGGGAGTGATAGCTAATCAACCCAATATATTGGCAGGATGTTTAGATATAAATGCATCAGATAAAGCATCAAGATTTATAAGAACATGCGATGCTTTTAATATACCTATATTTAACTTTATAGATGTACCTGGATTTTTACCTGGGACATCGCAAGAATATGGTGGCATAATTAGACATGGTGCTAAGATGCTATATGCATATTCTGAAGCTACAGTACCAAAGGTATCTTTGATACTTAGAAAGGCCTATGGAGGATCATATTTGGCTATGTGTAGTAAAGATTTGGGGGCTGATATGGTATTTGCATGGCCCAATGCTGAAATAGCCGTAATGGGACCTCAGGGAGCAGCAAATATAATATTCAAGAAAGAAATACACTCTGCTGATGATTCAATGGCAAAGCGCAATGAAAAGATAAAAGAATATAGGGATACAGTTGCAAACCCATATGTGGCAGCATCTAGAGGTTATGTGGATGATGTAATAGAGCCTTCTACTACAAGACAAAGAGCTATAAGTGCCTTTGATATGCTTTTAAGTAAAAGAGAAGAAAGACCAGCCAAAAAACATGGCAATATACCTCTATAGAAAGATGGTGATGTAAATGTTAGGAGCAAAGGTAACCATGGGAGATGCACTTATGGTTACGGTATTTAGTATGGTTGTAGTATTTATCACACTTTTAATAATATCTTTTATTTTAGATGGTTTTAAGGTTATGTCTAGAGAGAATAAAAAATCTAGAGATGATGGCTCTACTAGAGTATCTGAACCAGATGTATCTAGTCCTAGCTCTCAAGAAGATCCAGAAGAATTAGTTGCGGTTATAGCTGCTGCCATAGCTAAGGAGACCTCAACTGCAATAGAAAATATAAGGATTAAGACTATAAAGAGAGTTGAAAATAATACACCAGTATGGGCAAGAGTTGGAAGACAGCAGATTGAAAAAGGAATAAAGTAATCTATATTAAAAGTTAGGAGGAAATATAATGAAAGAATATAGAATTACCGTAAATGGAAACACATATGATGTGGAAGTAGAGGAAGTAGGTGCTTCACAGAGTAATAGAGAAGTTGTACAGAAGGCCACACCAAGGGCTGATTTTAAACCATCACCTACTAAGACTCCAGCAAAGAAAAAAGCACCAAGTCCAGCACCAACAAAAGGGGGAGAGGGTGTTACAGCTCCTATGCCCGGTGTAATAGTAGATATAAAGGTAAATGAAGGGGATATGGTACAATCTGGAGATGTATTGCTTATCCTTGAGGCAATGAAAATGGAAAATGAAATAGTAGCTCCAAAGGGAGGAAAAGTAACATCTATAAATACTACTAAAGGGGCATCGGTAAACTCTGGAGATATGCTGATATCTATAGAATAGACAGGAATCAAACAAGGAAAGGAAGGTATATCCTATGATAGATATATTAAAAGAGTTTTTAAATAGCACAGGGTTTGCAAGTATGACAGGTAAAGAACTTATTATGATAGTGGTAGCATGTGGTCTTTTATATTTGGCCATAAAGAAAAAGTATGAGCCCTATTTACTTATACCCATAGCCTTTGGAATGCTTTTAGTAAATCTACCAGAGACAGGTTTGATGGAAAAGGGAGGATTACTTAAATTAATATATATAGGAACGGAGCGGGGGCTTTACCCACCATTGATATTCCTATGTGTAGGAGCGGGAACAGATTTTGGACCTCTTATAGCTAATCCAAAGAGTATATTGTTAGGTGCTGCAGCACAATTTGGCATATTTTTCACATTTATAGGGGCAATATTATTTGGTTTTACAGGGCCAGAATCAGCAGCTATAGGTATAATCGGTGGAGCGGATGGTCCCACAGCCATATATCTTACTTCTCAATTGGCTAAAGATTTATTGGGACCTATAGCTGTAGCGGCATATTCATATATGGCTTTGGTACCCATAATACAGCCTCCTATAATGAAGGCATTGACTACAAAAGAGCAGCGAAAAGTAAAGATGGAGCAGTTAAGACCGGTATCAAAAAAAGAAAAGATATTATTTCCAATAGTAGTATCAGTATTTACTATACTATTATTACCATCATCTGCACCCCTTATAGGTATGTTGATGTTTGGTAATCTAATCAAGGAATCAGGGGTTGTACCTAAATTGACTGAAACAGCTCAAAATTCTTTGATGTATATAATAACAATATTATTGGGAATAACAGTAGGAGCTAAGGCTCAAGCAGATATATTTTTGAAGCCTCAAACACTATTTATAGTAGTGTTAGGGTTAGTTGCATTTTCAGTAGGTACAGCTACAGGATTAATATTTGGAAGGGTTATGCATAAGCTAAGTGGAGGAAAAATAAATCCATTGATAGGTGCAGCAGGAGTGTCAGCAGTTCCTATGGCAGCAAGGGTAGTACAAAAGGTTGGACAGCAGGAAAATCCATCAAATTTTTTACTTATGCATGCTATGGGACCTAATGTAGCAGGTGTTATAGGTTCAGCGGTAGCTGCTGGTATATTATTAATGTTTTTCGGATAATGACATAATAATCCCCTGATAGACTAAGCATTACAGTGCATAGTTTAAACAGGGGGTTTTTTATAATTTGGATGGTCGTATTTTTATAAATATAGCAGAAACTATATCAGAGGTATTCCCACTACCGGATTCATCTAATGCTTTAACTGCTAATATATTTGCTTCAGGAGCTATGCCTGAGTATTTACCATTTGATGAATATCCATTTGCGGCTATAATCCCACATACATGGGTTCCATGGCCATTATCATCATATGGAGTCGATTTATCATTTATAAAATCCTTGAATCCTATAATCCTATTATTAGGCTTTGTAAAATCGGAATGAGGAGCTACTCCAGTATCTATAACAGCTACAGTAACGTCATTCCCAGAGAACCCTTGTTCTACTGGAAAATCAACAGATACTGATTTGGAGGCTATATCCATTAGTGCAAAAACCTTAGAATCAAAGGATATATATTCTATATTAGGATCCTTAGAGATCATATTTATTTCATCAATATCCATTTTGCAAGCTAATCCTCTAACTACTGGGAGATTATATTTGACTTTGTCAGACATGTTGAAGGCAATCTTATTATATGTTTTCATATTATTACTTTTAAACCTTATGATCACAGGAACTTGACCCTTTGAACTAGATTTTAATTTTGAACTTATAACAGGGTCCAATTTTGATTGATATCTTTTCATATAATCACCTTCCTATGGTTTAGTCTATGCGGTATCTATATAAAAAGTTATTATAAAAAATATAATAATTTCCAATGAAGTTTACATAATGTTGTGTTATAATATATACGTTCCCTCATATACATATATAGTATAGAAAGGGGGAACTTTTTATGAATAAAAGGAGTCTAATGATACTATTATGTGCATTGGTAGTTTGTATAGTTACTATTTTGGCAGCAATTGATGTAAATTTGATATCTATTGCAAAAACTACTTTAGTTCCTGTTTTTAATAACATAGAAAAGGATAGGATAATAAACAATTTTTCAGATTATGATGAGTTAATAACTGAACATTTTATTATAAAATATGATGATCAACAGCATATAGCTGAACTTACAGGAGAAATATTGGAAAAATACTATGAAGATGTATGCCAAATGTATAGGTACTATCCTGAGAATAAAAGCATTATTTTTATCCATAATGATGAAGATAAACTTTTAGATGCAGTTGGCTTAAATAAAGGCAATGCACCATTAGGTGTATATTATAGTGGCACTATACATGTATTAAATCCCAATCTTTGGGTAAAAGACAATAATAGACTTGAGACAATATACGAGAAAAAAGGGCCCATAGTTCATGAATTTACCCATCTTATAGTAGATGATATAACTAATGGGAATTACCCTATGTGGTTCACTGAGGGGTTGGCATTATATACGGAATATAAACTTACAGGATTTGAGTGGGGAAAAGAAAATATGAATAATCATAAAGTAAATATAAAAGATTTGAATGACAATTTTAATAAACTAGATGTGGATGTAGCGTATAGAAATTCATTTGAACTAGTAAAGGATATAACTGATATATGGGGTTTCAATAAGGTCATTGATATGTTACAATTCTTGGGAGATGGAAATGACATAAGAAAATCTACAAAGGCAGCTTTAAAAATAAATTTTTATGATTTAAAAAATGTAGACAGAAAATAAATATTTTCTGTCTATTATGGTATTAGAGTTATAAAAAACTTTATAACAACAATGGTATCATTTACATTATTCAGTTATAATAAGAATAGAATAATAAATTTAGAGGAAAGTTTTAAGTATTATAGAATAATGTAAAAAGAAAAAGTATAAAAATATAAAGAGGTGGGATATTATGCCTAAGCAAATATTAGTAGTGGATGACGAAAAACCTATAGCAGATATATTGAAATTTAACTTAGAGAAGGAAGGTTACAAAGTAGAGGCTGTTTATGATGGTGAAGCAGCTGTAAACAGTGCATTTGATACTAATCCAGATTTAATTCTTTTAGATATAATGTTACCTAAGAAAGATGGTTTTCAAGTTTTAAAGGAGATAAGGAAGAGTCTTCAAACACCAGTTCTTATGGTTACAGCAAAGGAAGAAGAAGTGGACAAGGTGTTAGGATTAGAGCTAGGAGCTGATGATTATATAACTAAGCCTTTTAGTATTAGAGAGCTTTTAGCTAGAGTGAAAGCAAATATAAGAAGGGGAGAGATATCTGCCAGCACTATTACTGGAGATATAGTATCTTCAGGAGAGTTAAGTATTGATTTAAATAAATATGAGGTTAGAAAGAAGGATAAGGTAATAGAACTTACATTGAGGGAATTTGAACTTCTTAAGTTTTTGGCTACTAGGGCAGAACAAGTGTTTTCAAGGGAACAACTATTGGAAGAGGTATGGGGATATGAGTATTATGGAGATATAAGGACTGTAGATGTAACTGTTAGGAGATTAAGAGAAAAGATAGAAGATAATTCTAGCAGCCCTAAATATGTAATCACTAAAAGAGGTGTAGGGTATTATTTTAGGAGGGCCTAGTATGTTTAAAAGCATAAGATGGAAGTTTATTATTGTTTATTTTTTATTGGTATTTATAGCTATGGCTATAGTTGGAGTATTTATAATAAGGAAATTTGAAGAACACCAAATAAGCCAAACTACTAATTCTATGGAACAGCAAATAGAAAAACTAAAAATATCTACTATAATACAAAAAGATAATTGGGAAGAAGTAAAAGAGGATATACAGGAAACTATAATGGGATGGCCCTCTCCAACTACTGATAGGATTTATATTATAAGTAATTCTGAAGATCCTTCTATTATAGCCACTAATTCCAGTAATATAAGTAAAATTGTAGGAGAAAGTGCCTTTGAAAATAAGAATGTAGATAATGAACTTATATTGTCATCATTAAGTGGTGAAAAGAATTCTAAGGTTATTTCAACCACGGACAGTAATACAAAGGTAAAGCATTTGTCTTATCCTGTTATGGGTGACTATGGTCAAATAAAAGGAATTATCTATATAACATCTGATTTAAAAAACGTAAGTGATACTATATCAGAATCTAAGGTAATACTAATAAAGGCTACATTATTAGCCTTGTTTATTACTGTTATATTAGGTTTCCTAATAGCTAGAAGTGTAACAGAGCCTATAAAAGACGTTACTGTGAAGGCAGAAAAGATGGCAGAGGGTGACTTCAATCAATATGTGGAAGTAAAGTCTGATGATGAAATTGGGCAATTAGCCAGTATGTTTAACTTTTTAACTAAAAAGCTCAAGGATACTATATCAGAAGTATATAGAGAAAAAAGCAAAATGGAGACAACATTTACCTATATGGCTGATGGGCTGGTTTCTATATCGATGGATGGAGATATACTTCACGCCAATCCTATTGCCCTTAGTATATTAAATATAGAAGAACGAGATATAAAGAACTATAAATATGACGATATAATGATGCAATTAAATGAAAAGATTACATTGGACTATGTAAAAGAAAAAAACCAGTGGCAAGGCAATGCAATTATTAGTGCCAATAGTTCTATTTATAGGGCCAAGTATGCCCCTTTTAAAAATGATAAAGATGAAATAGGGGGACTAATAGTTGTATTTCAAGATATAACAGAACAGCACAAATTAGATAATATGAGAAAAGAATTTGTGGCCAATGTATCCCATGAATTAAAGACACCTATCACTACTATAAAAAGTTATACTGAGACATTGATAGATGGTGCTATAGATAATAAGGAAATATCTATACAATTTTTGAATGTTGTAAATGATGAATGTGATAGGATGGCTAGAATAGTTAGAGATTTATTGCAATTGTCTAACTTAGATTATAAACAGATGAAGTGGAAAAATGTTAAAACATCAGTGAAAGATATTATAGATTCTGCATATACTAAAATAAAGATTTCTGCAGAAGAGAAGGGACAGACTATAAAGATTCATATACCAGAAAATGTCCATGATGTATTTGTGGATAAAGATGGATTTGAACAGGTATTACTTAATATTATGAGTAATGCTATAAAATATACCCCCGATAATGGAGAAATATATGTATCTGCAAGAAATGAACAAGATAAAATAATTATATCTGTAAAAGATGATGGTATAGGAATACCTACTGAAGATATGAATAGGATATTTGAAAGGTTTTATAGGGTAGATAAAGCAAGGTCTAGAGATTTAGGAGGAACAGGATTGGGATTATCTATAGCTAGACAGATAGTAGAGGCCCATGGAGGTCAAATATGGCTTGAAAGTGAGATGAATATGGGGACAGAAGTATTTATTATGATACCATCTGCATAGACTTTATAATAGGTGTAATTCAATCTTAAATCCTGTGTAATATTCTTGTAACAATATTTTTGTATAATAAAGTTATACCATGAGAGTATTATAAGGAGGGGATGATTATGCTTAAGAGATTAATAACTGGTACTGTAGCTCTTATAATTATAGGTGCATCTAGTACTGTTGGATATACAGATGATTTAAATAAATCAAATGAATTGGATGCCAATATAGAGGTTATAAAAGAAGAAAAAGAATTGAATGTTGTGTTTCCTGAAAACAATTTTACTACATCAGAAGATACTGTATTATTATCTGGTAGAGGAAAAGAAGGAACTAATATTACAATTGAGGTATATAAAATAAGTGAAAAATCTACTGACTCCGAAGACTTTGAAGTGACAATTGAAGAAAAATTGATAGGAGAATATACAGTAGAAATAGGGGAATTGGAAGTGTTTAACAAAGAGATAAAATTAGAGGTAGGTAAGAATAAGATATTGGTTTATCCTGAAGATAATGATGAAAATAGTATTATAAAACATGTAATGGTTGCTGACGAAGAAAAGGCAAAGGACTATCTTAATGAACTTAAAGAAAATAATCTAGATAAGGACAATTTAATGAAAAGTATAAAGAAGAGTATTGAAGACTAAGAAATTAGATTTAAAAAGGGTCCTAGCAATAGTATATAACTGGAGCTGATATATATGAATGTTGATAAATTGAAAACTATTGCACTTATAGCTCTTTTTACCATAAGTATTTTTTTAATTCAGCAACTTTTAGTAGATATACAATACAGTAGTATTTTGCCCTTTGCTGATGAAGAGGTAGATAATGATAGAAGCAACTATATTTTATCGGACATAATATCACCACGTAGATATGTAGTTACTTATTCTAAGAATAATCATACTGTTGTTTATTATGATAATGTACTATGGAATAAATCTAAAGATTTATTAGAAAATGTATTTAATAATGATGAAAAGATAGAGATATCAGAAATAGATAATGAGACTTATAAGGAATATAAATATCGAAAGTCTTTATCATTGCAGTTTCCACAATCTATTCCCACATATGCACTGGCTAAAATGCTAGACATACATGCCCCTGGTCCTGTACAGGATAAAATTACATTAGTTAATGAAATATATATTTCATTGGGTACAGAACCATTTGTGGTTTTTAATAATGGAAGTAAAATTTTTAAAATAGACAATATAGATTGGGATATAGGAGATTTAGTAGATAGAGTAGATGGATTTAGAGAACAAGACAAATATAATAGATATTATTATGGGAAGATATTATTGGGAACTGGTGAGAATGTATTTGCTCCTATAAATATGGAAAATGTGTTTCATGATATATATTTGAAGGATCAATTACAATTATCAGAGTTGGATGAATTAGATAATATGGCATCAAGATTTTTTGATGTAGATATAGACTATGTAAGAAGAGTAGAAGAGAACAACGGGTCTATAATATATATGTATGGCTCTAAAAATCTTGTATTTTCTGAAGCAGGTATATTGAAGTATTTCAATATAGTAGATCAGCCCATTGGTAGAGGAGATTTTTATAACAGTTTAAGTACCGCAGTAGAATTTATAACTGAAAAGGATGGATGGCCTGCTAATGCTTATTTCATGGGTTCACAGGCTATAGAATATAAGGGTGCTAAAGGGTTTAGATTCATGTTTTCTTATAAAATTGATGATTATCCTTTGATATCCAATAAAAATCTGTCAGCAACAAACAGTGGTAGCTTTGATGCACCTATAGAAATAGAAGTGTTTAATAATCAGATAACATCTTATAAAAGATATATAAGAAATATAGAAAAATATAGTGACTTTAGAGACAACGAAATATTATCTCCAGAAGAGGTAATTAGTAAAAATATATCCTTTATTAAAAGTCAATATACCAGCAATAGAGACATAACAGGTGAAGACATTGATATCAGTAATATTTTATCAAGCATAAAGAAGATTGTTTTAGGATATTATGATCCAGCAGATGAGAAATCTGATCAGAGACTTCACGGAGTATGGATGATAAATATAGATAATATAGATTATGTTTTTGATGTGAGGGATGGGGATATTTTAAATTATATGAGTGCAAAATAAAAGAAGCGAATGGGTGGATATAAATGGACTGGTCAAAGGCGAAAAACATACTAATAATAGCTTTTGTTATAACTAATTTGTTGTTATTTTATGTTTTATGGCAAAATCAAACTTATAATGGTAGCTACGTAAATCTTGAAAAAGGTTTTGTTGAAGATGTAAAGGCCCTTTTACTTGACAAAGATATAAAGATAGACAGTCCAATACCTAAAGAAGTGCCATCCATGACTTTATTAGATATAGAGTATGAGACATATGATACAAAGCATAAAAGGGAAGAATTGGTGAATAAATTTTTTGATGACTACCAATATATACAGGAAGATGGAAAAGATTTTTTTATAAAAGATAATGAGTCTATCCATATAAACAATAATAAAGAAATAGTATATGAAAATAAAAATGATGAAGAACGTTTTTCTGATATAGATTTAGATACAAGCAAATCTATAGCTATGGAATTTTTAGAAAATAACAGTATATATGATGAAGACTTGGTATTAAGCGAAGTAAAGGAACTTAAACAAGGTTATATGTTAGAATACACAAAAGTTTTTCAAAATATATTAGTGGAAAAGTCTTATATGAAGTTTACAATAGATAATAGAGGTGTACGAGAATTTAGGAGAATATGGATGTATATAGTAGATTATAATGATAAGGAGATTATGGTTAGATCGGCTCCTGATGCATTACTAAGGCTTGTATCCAATGAGCGGGTATATGGTAAAACTATATCAGATATCTCCATATGTTATTACTTTAATCCTAAAGAGCATGAAATGGTTGATATAAAGGACACTAAAAGGGCCAATGCTGTACCAGCATGGAGAGTAGAATTTTCAGATGGAACTAAGGTATTTTTAGAAGAATATTAATATGTAATAATTGTAATATTAAAAATAGAAGGATTTTAGTATAATAATATAGAAGAAGTCTAGATGACTTCTTTTTTTTATTTGAAATTTATTGTTTAAAAAATAAGGGAATTTTTATATAATTGATATAAGGAAATTGTGTAGTCCTCTAATAATAGAAAGTGGGGTGAATATATCCGAGGTTTTCGGATATTTATATGGATAGATTATTAATTGAAGGTGGAAATAAATTAAATGGCAAGGTAAATATAAGTGGCTTTAAAAATGCTGCTCTTCCTATAATATCAGCGTCGTTGTTGGCAGCAGATAAATGTACAATAGAAAATATTCCATCTATTAGAGATGTATATATTCTGATGGATATAATGAAAGGCATGGGTGCAGAAGTTAAATATAATAATGGAACAATGGATATAGATACTAGTAAAATAAACACACATAAGGCTCCATATGAGTTGGCTAAAAAGCTCAGGGCATCCTATTATTTAATGGGTGGTACTATAGGTAGATTTAAAACGTGTGAGATTACTTATCCAGGAGGGTGTGATATAGGGACTAGGCCTATTGACCAGCATATAAAGGGATTTGAAGCACTGGGATGCAGTGTGGAAATACAGCATGGAGTGATAAAATGTGTAGCTAGTGAATTGCTAGGCACAAATATATACTTGGATGTGGTAAGTGTAGGTGCTACTATAAATATAATGCTTGCATCGGTATTGGCTAAGGGTAGAACTGTTATTGAAAATGCAGCTAAGGAGCCCCATATAGTTGATACTGCTAACTTTTTAAATGCTATGGGAGCAGATGTAAGGGGAGCAGGAACGGATGTAATAAAGATAAATGGTGTAGAGAAACTTCATGGTTGTACATATAGTGTAATCCCTGATCAGATAGAGGCAGGCACATATATGATAGCTACTGCAGCTACAGGAGGAGATGTGATAATAAACAACGTTATTCCAAAACATTTGGAATCAATAACTGCAAAGCTTAAAGAGATGGGTGTTGAGGTAGTAGAATATGATGATTCCATAAAGGTGGCGGTGAAATCGCCTTTAAAGAATATAAATATAAAGACATTGCCATACCCTGGATTTCCTACAGATTTACAACAGCCTATAACGGCGTTGTTATCAATGGTATCTGGAACTAGCATAGTTACAGAGAGTATATTTGAAGGAAGGTTCAAATATGTAGATGAATTAAAAAGGATGGGAGCAAAGATAAAAGTGGAAGGCAGGACATCTATAATAGATGGTGTAAACAGGCTTAGTGGTGCCAAAGTATCTGCTACAGATTTAAGGGCAGGGGCTTCTTTTGTTATAGCAGGACTGATGGCGGATGGAGTAACTGAGGTTGAAGATGTTTATCATATTGACAGAGGGTATGAGAGAATAGAGCAAAAATTTATTGGGCTAGGAGCAAAGATCAAAAGAATTAGTGAATAGCTCTCAGTATGGAGGAAAAGATAATGACATTAAGGTTTTGTTCATTGGCCAGTGGAAGTAGTGGCAATTGCCAATATATAGGGACAGACAAAATAAATATTCTTATAGATGCTGGACTAAGTGGAAAAAAGATACAGGAAGGTCTAAAATCTATAGATGTGGATCCCAATAGTATAAATGTTATATTGGTGACCCATGAGCATAAAGACCATATAAAGGGAGTAGGTATATTATCTAGAAGGTTTAATATTCCCATATATGCAAATAGTAATACTTGGGAACATATGGAGAAGCATATAGGGAATATATCAGATGAAAATATAAGGATATTTGACACAGAAAGGGACTTTAGTTTGGGAGATTTAGGTATATCTACATTTAGGACATATCATGATGCCAGTGAATCTGTAGGATTTTGTATTAATAAAAAGCATAAAAAAATAAGCATACTTACAGATACAGGATGTGTAGACGATAATATAAGAAACAAGATAAAGGGTTCTGATTTAATGCTTGTGGAGTCAAATCATGATATAGAGATGTTGAAGATGGGAAAATATCCTTGGTTTTTAAAAAAAAGGATTATGGGAGATAAAGGTCATCTATCCAATGAGGACGCAGGGAATCTAATAACAGAGGTATTTTGTGAAAATAGGGAAAATATATTATTAGCCCATCTAAGTAATGAAAATAATTTTCCTGAATTAGCTTATCAAACAGTTGCAAATATTATTGCAGATAAGGGTATAAATATAGATAAGGACATATCTGTTGGATTGACTAATAGAGATTGTCCAACTAAGGTCTATAACCTTTAAGGAGGAGAAATAATATGAACAACAATTGGGAAGACAATGGTAGTCCATATTATATGGAAGAGCCACCTATAAATAAGAAGCCTCGCAAAAAAAGGGGATTATTTTCTTATTTTATTGTTGCTCTTATAGGAGCCCTTGTAGGAGGGATACTATCTGTATATATAGCACCTAATTATTTATATGGTAATATAATTCCTCTACCACAGATATATAAAGGAAATACAGTAATAGAGGGACAAAAAATAAACATAAGTCCTAAGGATGATTTAACTATAGCTACAGCAGTGGCTAAAAAGGCTGTAAAAACAGTAGTGGGTATAACCACATTAGAAACGCAGGTGGATATTTTCTTTGGACCTAGACAGCTTCAAGGAGTAGGTTCAGGGCTTATAATAGACAGCAAAGGTTATATATTGACCAATTCTCATGTGGTAGGAGATGGCAATGCTGAAAAAATAACTGTTCAGTTTGAAAATGGAGATAAGAAACCAGCAGAAGTTATATGGAATGATATAGCATTGGATTTGGCAATAATAAAGGTAAATGCATCAAATCTTCCAGTAGCAGAATTAGGTGACTCTGATAACTTACAGGTTGGAGAAGTAGCAATAGCCATAGGGAATCCTTTGGGATTACAATTTCAACGAACAGTAACATCGGGCATAATAAGTGGATTGGAAAGAACCATAAGGGATCAAAATATTATGATGGAAGATCTAATCCAGACTGACGCATCTATTAATCCTGGAAACAGTGGTGGACCGTTATTAGATGCAGAGGGTAAAGTCATAGGAGTAAATACAGCCAAAATAACATCAGCAGAGGGATTAGGTTTTGCAGTGCCTATAAATGTAGCTAAAACAATAATAGATCAAGTGATTAATGAAGGTAAGGTTACTACCGTATATTTAGGCATAAGAGGAGTAGAAGTAGAAAAGTATGAAAAGGCATTGGGAGTTGAATTAACTGCAGATGAGGGCATAATTTTAATAGAAATAATAAAGGATTCTCCCGCCCATAAAGCAGGAATAAAACCAGGAGATGTATTGAAGAGTATAGATGGAAAAGAAGTATTAGACATGAATACTTTAAGACCAGTGCTTTATAAATATAGGCCTGGGGATAAGGCCAAGGTTAAGCTGATGAGGAACGGGGAGAATATAGAGTTGGAGATTGAATTCGAGAGAAAACCGGAGGGTTATTAATATCAGGGGGCTTTATTTAAAGGCCCCTTTTTTGTATTTATAAAAAATAGACTGGAGGTAAAACTATGTATGTTGTATGTAATGAGCATTTAAATCAAGCTATAGATGAATTTTTAGAAATTTATGAACAGCCACCAGATGTATATGAATTGGGAAAGATATCATTTACAGATTGGTCAAGTCCTAGTACATGTGATTTTTGTGATGTACCTCCAAAATATCTTGTAGTATAATGTATTTTGGAGAATTGGTCTATGAAGATTAAAAATAGGGACAAATTATATATATACTACAGAGATAATAAGAGATGTTTTTATTGTGAAAAAAAACTCAAATATAAACAAATGACATTGGACCATTATTTACCTAGAAGTAGTGGCGGAATAGATGAGATATTTAATCTGGTTGTGAGTTGCAAGAGGTGTAATAGAGATAAGGGAGATACTATACCTATTGACGTATATGAGATAATGCTCATATTATTTTTACAAGGAGTTAAAGATGGGAAAATTACAGGAAAAGATATAGATATAAGCAATAGAGAGCTCAAGAAGTATTTGTTAGAGGTAGAGAAGGTAGAGGGTCTAAATAGGGAAATTGTATTTCAAAGTAAAGATAAGAGATTCTATATTAAAGATGGATATGTAAATAAGATGATACATTTTGGAGGCAAAAAACATTGAATGGAGGATCTAAATATGGAATTGGAAAACAAGGCTGTAATAGAGATTGAAGATTTGGAGATGAGCTTTGGTTCAAAAAAGGTTCTAAAGGGCATATCCTTGCAGGTATATCCGGGTCAAGTTATTGGATACATAGGACCTAATGGAGCGGGGAAAAGTACTACTATAAAGATAATTTTAGGGCTATTGTCAGGACATACAGGTAAAATTAAAATATTTGGAAATGAGATATCTAAAGATAGTATAGAATATAAAAAGAGGATTGGATATGTACCTGAAAATGCAGAGATTTATGATACCCTTACTGCTAGAGAATACTTGACTTTTATTGGAGAATTATATGGAAAGGATTCAAAGGATGTAGAACATAAGGCAAAAAGGATGATGAAAATATTTGGTATTGAAGATGTATTTAATTCTAGAATATCTTCATATTCTAAAGGAATGAAGCAAAAGGTACTGATTATATCCAGCTTATTGCATAATCCTGACGTATTATTTCTAGATGAGCCATTAAGTGGATTGGATGCAAATAGTGTTATTATTGTTAAGGAAATATTAGCTGAATTATCTAAAAAGGGTAAAACAATATTCTATTCATCCCATATTATGGATGTAGTTGAGAAAATAAGTAATAGGATTGTATTACTACAAAGTGGCAGTATATTAGCAGATGGCAGCTTTTCAGAACTACGGGATAAATCCCAAGATAGTTCATTGGAAGAAATATTTAATGAGCTTACTGGATTCAATCAACACAAGGAAATGGCAAAAGAGTTTATATCTATTCTTGAAGAGGAGTATTAATATGAGAGAATTTGTAGTATTAAAATTATTGGATAGATTCCAGAGGGTATTTGAAAAATTAGGTGTAGATTACCAGATTATGAGAAGAATCCTTCAACTAAAATTTGTTATGGATGGTAGAAGGGTGCCTACAGTTATAGGAAATACTAAAAAGAAAAATAAAAAACCAGAAAATAGCTTTATAAAATCTCTATGGGTTTATGCCGTTATGGGTATTATCATTGTATTTTTTATTATGACTGGTCAGAGTTATATTTTTCAGATGAGCTTAGCATTTGGAATTATTATGTTCATGATAATGACCTCATTAATATCTGATTTTTCTGCAGTACTATTAGATATGAGGGATAAGAATATTATTGCGACAAAACCGGTGAATAATATTACATTAAATATGGCAAAGACAATACACATTATTGTATATTTGTTCTTTGTTACTATGGCATTGGCAGGACCAGCGTTAATAGTATCCATATTTACCCAAGGTTTCATGTTTTTTATATTGTTTTTATTAGAATTAATATTGGTGGATATATTTGTAATCACTTTAACTGCGTTATTATACGTATTAATTTTGAGATTTTTTGATGGAGAAAAATTAAAAGATGTAATTAATTATGTACAAATAGGATTAACCATTACTATAACAGTGGGCTATCAGTTAGTAGGACGCCTATTTGCTTTTGTGGATGCTGATATAATATTTTATCCTAAATGGTGGCAATATTTTATAGCTCCCATATGGTTTGGTGGTCCCTTTGAGGTATTATTAAATGGTAGTAGAAATATATATTATATTGTATTTTCCATACTTGCATTTATAGTACCTATATTTTCCATAATAGCTTACATTCATTTTATGCCAGCACTTACAAGGAATTTACAAAAATTAAATAATAATAATACTAAAGGCAAAGCAAATAAAGGTAAATTTTTAAGGGGGATATCTAGAATCATATGCGCTACAAAGGAAGAAATGTTATTTTTCCACTTTGCTTCTAGAATGATGAAAAATGAAAGGGAATTTAAATTAAAGGTATATCCTTCATTGGGATTTGCTTTTATATTTCCATTTATTTTTATTATAAATGCGTTAAGGGATAATGGACTAGAGGGAATAGCATCTAGTAATATGTACTTTTATATTTATTTTTGTACATTCTTTTTACCTACGGCTGTAGTAATGATGAGATACTCTTCAAATTATAAAGGTGCATGGCTTTATAAAGTAGTTCCTATTGGGAAGTTAGCACCAGTTTTTAAAGGCACACTCAAGGCTTTTTTAGTTAATCTATTGATGCCAATATATCTTTTTGAAAGTGTAATTTTTATCTGGATATTTGGATTTCGTATTTTGCCTGATCTCATAGCAGTGATAATTAATATTTCTATATATGTAGTTATATGTTTTAAAATTATACAAAAAGACCTTCCATTCTCTAAGCCTTTTAATATTACTCAAGAAGGTAATAGTTGGTCTCTAATACCAGTAATGTTACTCCTCGGTGTCTTAGCAGGCATCCATTTTCTTTTTAAATTTATGTCATTTGGTATATATATCTATATATTGTTAGCGTTATTAGCAAGTATAATTTTATGGAAAAAGGGATTTGATATTACATGGGAAACTGTAAGTAAGTAAATAATTAAAATTATATAATAAAGATAAGGGTGAATCGATGAATATAAATATAATATCAGTCGGAAAAATCAAAGAAAAATATCTTAAAAATGCAATAAACGAATATAGCAAGAGACTTAGTAGGTACTGCAATTTAACCCATATACAAGTAAATGATGAGAAGGCACCAGAGAATCTCAGCGAAATAGAAAAGGAAAAGATAAAGGAAAAAGAGGGAGAGAGGATATTAAAGCATATAAAAGATGGAACATATGTAATATCATTGGCCATAGATGGAGATATGTTATCATCTGAAAAATTCGCAAAAAAACTAGACCAATTGGCCATACAGGGGGAAAGTAATATAGTATTTATAGTAGGTGGTTCCTTGGGATTATCCAAAGAAGTACTAAATAAAGCTAAATATAGACTATCATTTTCTCCGATGACATTTCCACACCAGCTTATGAAGGTAATACTATTGGAGCAGATATATAGAGGATTTAGGATTAATAAAGGTGAACCGTACCATAAGTGACGGCGGTTTTTTAGAGATAAGTACATAGATATTAAAGGGGAGATTCAATGAAAAAAGGAATACCAATAGGACCATTGCAAAATTAATGAATGTTTCTACTCATCAGATTAGGTATTTTGAAAAGAAAGGAGTATTACTTCCTGACTTAATAGATGACAATGGTTACAGATTAGAGCAAGAAATGTTTATTTTGATTTAGATGGCATAAAGAGAATTTGATTAAAACTAGAAGAACATCTTATTAAAAGGTATTCCTTTTTTGCTTGAAAAAACCGCTGATTACTATATTACGCTGAACCATTATAGAAAAAGCCCGAAAACCCCCTTGCTTGTCTTGGGGGATGAAAGGGCTTTAATTTAAGGTGGTTCGATGCCACCTTAAATTGATATTATGCTAACTTTTGATTTTGTATATATCTTTGTATTGTTTCAGTCGATACTGTTCCAGCAGTTCCTACATAATATCCCCTACTCCATAGACCACTACCCCAAAACTTAGACTTCTTTAGATTTGGAAAGCCTTTAAATATTTCATTTGCAGAAATACTTTTGAGCTTTCTTACTATATCTACTGGTGCAACAGTTG
>NZ_JHVL01000049.1 GCF_000620125.1 Clostridiisalibacter paucivorans DSM 22131
ATCCCCCAAGACAAGCAAGGGGGTTTTCGGGCTTTTTCTATAAATAATAAAAGAATCATCCTCTAGTATAATTACTAAGAGGATGATTTCTCGTTATTTTTCTCTATATTTAGGTATTTGTATAGTCACTTTAAATAGGTCTCCATCTATCTCTATATGAAATTTCCCATTTTGCATATTTATTAAACTGTTGGCTATGGATAATCCCAGTCCACTACCCTCACTACTTCTAGATTCATCGCCTCTCTTAAATCGCTGCATAAGCTCATCAGAAGGAATATTCAATTCATATGCAGAAATATTTTTAAACACTATACTTACTTGATCCTGTAAATCCTCAATATCTATATAAACCCTTGAACCCTCTAAAGAATACTTGAATATATTTGATAATAGATTTTCTATCGCCCTCCACAATAGTCTCCCATCTGCTTTCACATATAGCTTTTTCTCAGGATATTTTATCTTAAATTTTAATTGAGATGCCTCTATTTTGTCATTAAGTTCACCCAACCCTTGAGATATAAGATACCCAATATCTATTTTTTCATAATTAGTTGGTATATTTCCACTGGATGCCTTGGATGCTTCAAATAAATCATCAGTTAAAATTTTAAGCCTTTGAGATTTTTGATCTATTATTTGTATATATTTTTTTGCATTAGATTTATCCTTTTCTTTTTTTAATAAATCAACATAAGTAATAATAGATGTCAAGGGTGTCCTTATATCATGGGATACATTAGTAATCAATTCTGTTTTTAATCTTTCACTTTTCAGTTCGTTTTCTACTGCCTTATTTAGTCCATCGGTTATGCTATTTATATTGGAAGCTAATTTTCCAAACTCTCCATTTCCCGATACATTTATGGTATGGTGGATATTTCCATATTTTATTTCCTCTACACCTTCTTTTATCTCATTAAATTCCCTTACTTTTTTTAAGGCTAGCCATGCTGCTACCCCTATAGTTATAGGAAACATAAATATAGTTAATGCCACCAATATTGGATACCCTATCACTATCAGTACGATCTTCACTCCAACGCTACCACTGTTATATACATCTTTTGTAAATCTATATAATCTATAAAAGATAATAAATAACAATGTATGTTTTATAATAGTTTTATTTTTAATATGTTTAATCAACGATATGACAAGCACAAATCCTATACCAGATATCAATAGGGTTACTAAAAAAATATACTTATACATTTGATACGCATTGTTATGCATTATGAATTCCATCATTATAGCCCATATTACTGTCAGCAAAATACATATCCCTAAATTCAAATCATTATATAGTCCATCAATAAGACTTAAATGTATTTCATCATCTTTAAATGATTTTCTTCCTATAATTATAACTAGATATATAAAGGCTAATAAAAATATCACCCCAAAGCCCATTATCTTATATAGACTATTGGTAACCATTACTTTTTCTTCTTGCCATTTCTTTATTCGTGGATTTAAAAACTCTTCAGTAAAGCCAATATATAGTATATCACTTCTCTTATCTAATCTATCCATCTCCGAACTAATCCAATAATACTGTCTATTGTCTCTAAATTCTTTAGGATGTGTAGATTCTTCAAATTCATCAAATATTATATATGATGGATTAGATTTGAAGAAGTCTTTTTCTGTTTTAAGAACATTTGTAAATGTATTTATGCCATTACTGGCATAGTATATCAGTCCTTCATATCTCTTTAATGTCTGCAAAATGCGATTATATTCTTTTAAATGATCATTTATTAATTCATCCTTTTTTTCAGAAATTTTATTGGCATATGCCTCTTCAAATACCTTATAGTTTTCATCATAGCTAAGATTTGGATTGTATTTATTGGAATCATATCTAAAATCTGAAAATAAATTTTCTTTTTCCCTACTCATTTCGTCTTCTATAATAGTATTGCCATTTAAAACATCTTCCTTACTCTTATATCTTTTTATAAGTTGGGTTAAATCTCTTACTATATCGGAACTTTGCCACATATAACTCCTACTATCATAGTAGTTGTTTTCAAAAATTACACTAAAATCATTTCTAATAACTTCTGATGTATTAAATACGGTTGTAATCATTCCAGTAAAACACACTACAATGATTATACAAACTATAATCTTTGTTATTATTGAATGGCTATAATTTTTCAACTTTGTATCCAATTCCCCACACCACCTTTAAGTATTTTGGTTCTTTAGGATTTATCTCAATCTTTTCTCTAATCTTTCTTATATGAACTGCTACTGTATTTTCTGCATTAATAGCTGTCTCATTCCATACCTTCTCATATATCTCATCTATTGAAAATACTTTTCCTGCATTTTCAGTTAACAGCTTCAATATTTTATATTGTACTGGAGTAAGATGGATCTCCTCTCCATCCACAGTTACATTCTTGCTCTCATCATCTATTACCAGTCCACCTGTCTTGTGTACATTCTTTTTCATTTCAAGACTGCCTAATACCGTATATCTCCTTAGTTGTGATTTAACCCTCGCTATTAACTCCAATGGATTAAAGGGCTTTGTTATATAGTCATCGGCGCCTACATTCAATCCTATTATTTTATCTGTATCCTCAGATTTTGCAGAAAGCATTATTACAGGAATATTTTTTTCTTTTCTTATCTTCATTGTAGCCCTTATTCCATCCATTTTTGGCATCATAATATCCATTATAATAAGGTGAATCTCATTTTCCTCTGTTATTTCTAATGCCTCAATGCCATTGACAGCCTTAAATACTTTATAGCCTTCATTTTCTAAATAAATTTTTATAGCATCTAATATTTCTTTATCATCATCACAAACTAATATATTCAAGTCTTATCACCCCGATATATAAATTTGCACATATTATATCACACCCTTTATATTTTCTTGTAAGATAATAATATCAATTAAATCTTAACAAATGTCCCATATAAATCTTAAGACTTTCTTAATATTGATAGAAATATAAAATATGCCCCCTTTCTAGCATTGAATTAAAACTAGAAGGAAGGCATGTTTTATGCTCCTATTTATTGGTGCTAAAATTAGTTTCCCAAAATTTATCTACGTAATTCTTATCCCCCAATCTATTTTGCACTTTATTCTTCCATACTGATTGATCCAATAGGTCATCTAAATTCACTTCATACCACTTTTGTACATCTATTCTCTCTATACTATATGAATCTCCTGTGAAATTAAAAGTAATTGATTGCAAATTATCTATTAGAGCAAAATTGGCAGTAGCATTATAAATCAAGTCTACTTTAACCTTATCTTCTCCTATCCCCCAAACAGTCTCTTTATAATTAATTATATATTCAAATTCATCTGAATTAATCTCATTTGACCTAGGTATATTACCCAATGGTAACCAATAATTTAGATTTATTATATTTGATGCATTTCCCATATATTTATCTTTGTATTCCATAAAATCCTTAAAATCATGAGTCAATGCATCTTGCTGTTCCAACTGATATTTATCTCTCTGTTCTTCTTGTGTTGGTTTAATGATAAAATCTGTAACAATAAATCCAGAAATGCCAACGATAAGTAAGATAATCAATAATATATTATTTTTTTTCATTATATCAATTCACCTCATATTTGTTTAATAAATTATATGCTTTACTTATAAATAAAGGAATTATTATGGACAGCAAAGGCAATATGAAATTAACTATCAGTATTGCAAATTCATATGGTCCATCTATGCGTATTTGTGTTGAAAACCAAATATTACTACCAAAATATATACCAATATGTGAAAATGTCTGTAAAATAATAAATATACTCCAAATAATCCAAGTATACTTTTTTAATCTTTTGAGTTTATTTGAATTAACTACTGTTGTTGAATCTAAGTATTCATCATCCTTTTTACTTGACATATATAAATATATTAATCCTATAAAAATTGCTCCTATAGTAAATATGGTATTTATCTTAATCAATGTAATATTTAATCTCAAAGGAATAGTTATAATCCATCCAAGTAATATATATATCATAGCTATTTCAGATAATTTTTTCTTAAACCTATTAGTATATATCTCTTTATTGCCATCAATAAATATATCAACGTTTTTAATATTTTTTATAGCTTCATCATAGGCACTATTATAATCTAGCCCTCTGTCCATATTGTCTTTAATCCTTGCTTCAAGATTGGTTAAAATCTCTCTGTGTAATTCTTCTATCTCTTCTGTTTTTTTATATCCTTTAAACAGATTATCCACATATTTTTCAACATCCCTCATATTTTCACCCCTATCTAATCTCAATTAGTTTATCGATAATATCACGGGCAATCTTCCAAGACTCATAATTATTTTTATATGTCTCTAATCCCCTATCTGTAATCCTATAATACTTCCTTCTACCCCCTTGACTTTCATTGCCCCAATAGGATTCCACCATCTTTTGTTTTTTAAGTCTTTTTAGACATGAATAAAGTGTAGGTTCCTTTAACTCATATCTACCATTGCTATTTTCCTTGATTGTTTTTATAATTTCATATCCATAACTATCCCTCTGATATAATATTCGAAGTATAATTGTGTCTATATTACCCCTTATGAGATCACCACTGATATCGTTAAAAGGCAAATCAAATCACCCCCCCCTAGTAATAATATAACCAATATTACTATGTCTGTCAATGTAATATGTGTGATAATGTTATTTGATATAAAAATAGTTAGTAATATCAGGAAAAATCCACAGGATTTTCACCATAAACTACTAACTAATAACTAACAATGTATTAATCTACAATTAAAAATTTGTCCTTTACTCTAGTGGATAGTATCTCTAATATTATAGCTATAATTAAAATCAGATAAGTAATAAATCCAACTTCTCTTATGTCAAAATAAAATCCACTGGCCATGAATAGTTCAAATCCTATACCTCCAGCTCCTGCTGCTGCTCCCATAGCAACTGCATTTGTAAAGTTGATTTCAAACCGTATAAATGTCCAAGATAAAATACAAGTAATTGATGATGGTAATATAGCCTGAAATACTATTTGCCACCAATTAGCACCACTGGCTTTTAGTGCCTCTATTGTTCCCTTGTCAATCTCTTCAAAGGACTCTGAATATGCTTTTATTAAATATCCGATGGTATGAAATGTCATACCTATAACAGCAGCAACGCTTCCAAGTCCTGCAGCCACTGCAAAAACTAACACCCATAATACTGTGGGTACAGCCCGTATAAACGCCACAAAACCTTTAATCATAATAGATACTCTTTTATTAGATAAATTTTGTGCTGCAAATAACCCAAGAACCAATGCAAAAAAACTGCCCATTAATGTAGTTAAAAATGCCAATCCCAGTGTTACGAATATTTGATAAATTGCCTCCTTGAAAGTAAAATGCGTATAATCTAATTCAAGAAACATCTTTTTTAAATTAACTATAAAGTCCTTTACTCCTTCAACAAAATCCACATCCTTGCTATTTAAGTTCATCAGCCCATATACAGTTAAAATAAACAATACTGATAAAGTTATCCTTATTGTAATAGAAGATGGACTCGCCTTTTTAAGTTTTATTTTATTAGGCCTTTCTATTTTATAACTAGCTGTTGAAGCTATTTGTCCTTCCATTATAAAATCACCCTTCTTACATAATTTGAAATTAATTCAATAATTAATACAGTAATTACAACACAGACTACAACTAAACTGGCTGCATTATAGTTCATGCTTTTATAATACAAGTTAAAAGAAAAACCGATTCCTGAACCTGTCAATATACCTATAAGTGTGGAACTACGGATATTGGTTTCAATCATAAATAATATCCAGCTGATTAATTGAGGAATACTGGAAGGAAACACTGCTTGAAAGATAATATGAAAATAGCTGGCCCCCGTTGCCCTTAATGCCTCTACACTGCTAAAACTAGCCTCATCTATCGTTTCTATAAATGCCCTTGTGAGAAACCCAAATGTTACAAAGAACAAAGCCAAATAACCTGTAAAATCACTTTGTCCAAAGGAAAACAATAGTACCATTGCCCATGCAACAATGGGAATATTACGAAAAACCGATGCAATAAACCTGCTAATGACACTAAAAAGATTATTTACTCTAGTTGTTTTAGAACCTAGTATAGCCAATACCAATGCAAAACAACTTGATACTGTTGTAGCTGCAATAGACATATTTATCGTATCCTTTAACTTTTCTAGTATTGAAGGTAATTTTCCCAGGGACGCCTGATTGGGATAAAAACTAGAAAACATCCATCTTATAGCTTTTGGTACTGAAGTAAATCCCTTTACCACTTCATATTCAGTTATCAAAATTGAACCAAATGTAAGTAGAAATAATAATATACCAAAGAGCAAAAACCTGTTTCTTCTCTTTGAAAACATATCCTCTTTCATATTTACCCTCCTCAATCAATAATCAGATTTCCTGCCTCAGTACCATATATTTTGTATATCTTTTCATTAGTCATCTCTTCTGGTGTACCATCAAATACAATCTCACCACTATTTACCCCAATAATCCTGTCTGAATACTTTATAGCCACATCTACCTGATGCAAATTAACTAGGCAAGTAATTCCCTGCTCCCTAGATATATCCTTTAAATAGTCCATAATTACCTTTGATGCATTAGGGTCTAATGATGCTATGGGTTCATCACATAAAATCATTTTTGGATTCTGTACTAAAGAACGAGCAATTCCAACCCGTTGCTTTTGTCCACCACTTAATTGATCACAACGCTTATAAATTTGATCCTCCAATCCCAATCTCACTAGAATATCGTAGGCATCCTTTTTTTCTTCTTCAGTATATTTCCCTATTATCCCTTGAATAGTAGATTTATATCCCAGTCTTCCATGGAGTACATTCTCAATAACACTAAGTCGATCCACTAAGTTATAATGTTGAAATATCATACCTATTTTAGTTCTAAATTTCCTCAACTCTTTTTTATTTAAATACATCACATTACAACCATCAAATATTATTTCACCATTATTTCCATCAATCATTCTATTAACACAACGAAGTAAGGTTGACTTTCCTGCACCCGATGGCCCAATTATAGAAACAAATTCCCCTTCATTAATAGAAAAATTAACATTTGATAAAGCCTTAGTTTGTCTGTACTGTTTTGATAGGTTCTTTACTTCTAACAATACCATGTTAACTCTCCTCTATATATGGTTTATTTAATTAACTATACCAGTTCATATTTTTATATTAATTAGACAATTCACGAATTGGGTCAAACCACATGTCTTCTACATTTATAAAACGTTCATTAGCCTTCTTGCTGAATAACCCAATAAAATCTGAACCCTCTGGAACAAATATTTTTTCATTATTAGCTACTTGATCTGAAGTAAATACATCAACAATTGCTTTATAGTCTGATTCACTTAAAACTTCAGTATTTGCAACAAATGGTGCATTTAAAACGGGAGTAACAGATATAAGCACAAATTCTTTACCGGGAATAGTATTAAATGGCTCTGCTGCATGATCTTTTACTTTATATACAGCTCCAGGACGATTTTTTGTGCCTGATATATGTTCAACATAGTTATCCACACAAGAATCACAAAATGCTGCAACATCAGCATTTCCAGTTAATAAGTTCACAGCTGAACCTTGATGAGACCCTCCATACAATACCTCTTTAAAAAACTTTTCACTGCCCCCTTCTAATAAATCTTCTTGAGTCAAGTTTGACCATTGAGATTTCTTAGAAAAGTACGATACAATTCCAGCAGATGGAATCTTAAATCCTGATGTGGAACTATTGGAAACAAAGGAGAATTTTTTTCCTTGAATATTGTCTATTAGATATTTATCTCCGTCCTTATACATATCTTGATTTTCCTTTTTAACTGCTAACCAACTGTAGTAAACAGCATCATCTAAAGTACCTGATTTCCCACTATTTACAACTATAGGTAATATATTTTCGTTTTTAGCATGGGCCTGTATATAACCTTGTGCTCCTAACCATGATATATGCGCGTTTCCATTTACAAGACTCTCAATTGCTATTGCATAATCAGTAGTCAATTTGTGTTCTACTTCCTTTCCAGTTACCTCTTCAATTATTCTTCCTATCTCTGCCCTTGCGCCCTTTAAATCTTCACCAGATTCATTGGGATACCATACCATTGTAATGGTGTCATAGTCCTTACTTGCAGATTGAGTTCCTGATGAACAACCTGTAAATACAGTAGCCAGCATAATAACAGATATCAATAAACAAAATATTTTTTTCATAACCTTCTCTCCTTTTAATTTATAATATTTTTTAGCTACAATATAAATCAAAATAAAATAATACGAGTTCCACCAAATAAAATTATAACCATATATTCTTTTGTTTTTGTTTTGATTGTGTTAACTTTGCATTAAATCTTTCATACCCTTTATCTCTGATGAAAATATCCTATATATTCACTGGGCATAGTAATATCTCCTATTTCATTTTCAGAACCATAGATGCCATGATAATCACTTCCCCCTGTCAATATCAAATCATATTTTTCTCTATATTGAAATATCTTGTTGTGGTCTTCTTCAGTATGGTCTTTATGATATATTTCAATCCCATCTAGACCAATGTCTACTAATCTATCAATCAAATAATATGAATCTTGTTGTCCAGGATGGGCCAATATAACTATACCCTGATCTTCCTTTATAGCCTTAACTGCATCAAAGGCATCTATATATCTTATATCCCTTGAGCAAATACCTTGCCCCTTAAACAATTCAGTATATAAATCTGAATATATCTTATCTGTATATCCCTTTTCTATTAATACATGCATAATATGTTGCTTATAAATACATATACTATCTTTGGCCTTAATCCCAACTTCCATTGGAGTAATATCATATCCATGTTCATATAATTGTTTTATTTGCCACAGTGAATTTTGGTGTCTCCTTTTTATGATTTCATTACATATTTTCTTTACATTAGGTGCCTCTAGCTTAAAATTAAATCCTAATATATGGATTTTTTTATTTTCCTCAAAGTCAAAGGCAGATATTTCAATTCCTGGAATTATATTGACCCCATATTCTCTACCTAATTCCATAGCCTTTTTTAAGCCATAGGTCGTATCATGGTCAACAACTCCCAAATGGGTTATACCATTTTCTTTAGCCATCTTTATTGTTTCTTCAATTGAATAATTACTGTCCGATACATTGGTATGAACATGCAAATCTCCCTTCACAGAAATCATCACTCCTTAAATATGGATTGATTTTAAAATTTAATTGACCATAGTCCCTTTTTCCATATTAAATTCTTTGTCACATAGACCTTCCATGAATTCTAAATCATGAAAAATCCCCAACATAGTAGTACCTTGTTTTTTCAATTGTTCTATCAGTTCCCTTACTTTTAATTTAGATGAATTGTCTAAACTAGCCGTTGGTTCATCTAATAATAATAGTCGTGGTCTTTTAACCATGGCTCTCGCTATATTTAATCTCAATTTTTCTCCCCCTGAAAACGTATTGGGATAACTATCCCATAATTCTTTATCTAATTCAAAATGAGATAGTATTTTTTTTGCTTCTCTTTTGGCATACATCTTTTCTCCACCCATTTCTACAACTGCCTGTTCAACAATCTGACGGGCTGTAGTACGGGGCATAATATTTAAGAACTGGGATACATAGCCAATTTCATATTTTCTTAAATAAATCATTTCCCTCTCACTTACCATAGACAAATTTATTAGACCAAATTTTTTTGATTTATACCAAATTTGACCATCTTGTGGTAGATACGTTCTATATATGGATTTTAAGATTGTGGACTTACCACTTCCACTCTTTCCAGTTATACCTATAAACTCTCCCTCTTTCAATGAAATATGGATATTTTGACATGCATCTATATGTTTTTTCAGATTGTGCAAAGTAAATGATTTCGACAGATCTTCTATCCTCAGTAAATCAACCATTCTTATCACCTATTTTCTATAATATTTATTCACAAAGCTATTGATATCTAATAAAAAATCATTAAATCTCTCTTTTATTATGTCATGGGACCAATCCCACCATCTTATTTCCTCTAGTTTTTGTATAGTTTCCTCATCAAACCTTTTACGAATTGGTCTTGCTGGAACTCCCACAACTATTGTATAAGGTTCTATATCCTTTGTAACTACAGCACCGCTTCCCACAATAGCTCCATTACCTATTTTTACACCAGGCATAATAATTGCTCCATGTCCAATCCATGTATCATTCCCTATATAAGATATTTGTTCTTTTCTCCAGCTAAAGAACTCTTCATCATCTTCTACATCAAATCCATACATCTTCCTGCGATATGTGAAATGATGCAGAGACGGTCTATTCATTGGATGATCTGTTGGTCCAATTCTAACCATAGCAGCAATACTAGAAAATTTACCGATTTCTACATTTTGAAAGAAACAAAACTCTCCAGAATAGGAGTAATTACCAAATTTAACATTCTCAAAATAATTATATAGTCCAATTTCAGTAAATTTACCTAGCTCTGAACTCATAATATTACAATTTTCATGGATATAGGGATGTTTGCTCAACTTTTTCTCAGCCATATTAAACCCTATAATTTGTTTTTAATGTTAATTTTCCATCTACGAAAATTGAAGTTATAGCTGGATAATGGTCTTCAATTTTTTCAATTATTAAGATATCCGCCTTTTTATTTTCTTTTATTGAGCCAATCTCATCATCCATATTTACAGCCTTAGCAGGATTTATTGTTATTAATTTAAACATTTGAGACAAATCGTGGCCATATTCTTCATGTAATTTAAATATTGAATGTAATAATGCTGCTGGGTAATAGTCACTACATAAAATATCTATACTATCATGTTGAATAGCTGCTGCCGCTGATAGATTGCCAGAATGAGAGCCTCCCAAAAGAATATTTGGTGCTCCAGCTATGGTAAACATTCCACGATTTTTTGCTTCTTTGGCCACTTCTAATGTAATAGGAAATTCACTTATATTGGCCCCAAAGCTTTGAACTAAATCTAATTTCTCAATGCTGTCATCATCATGGGAGGCAAAGGCAATACCCTTTTCATTTGCCAAGTGGCCTATTTCCCTTATCATGTCAATGGTCATTTTATCTTTTCTTTGACTATTTTCAATAATCTCATCTATCTCTATATCTGTTAAATTATTATAACCCTTCAAAGTTTCACGATATATCTCTAAATTTTTGTATTGTCCCTGTCCTGGAGTATGGTCCATTATAGAAACTAGATGTACCTTATCATCATTGATGTAATTTTTTAAATTATCTACTTGTTCTAGATTATCAATTTCAAAACGTGCATGGAATCTATGACGAATCAAATGCTTACTGGCATGGCTTTCATCAATTAAGTCAATAAATTTACATACATTTTCAGGATTTCTAATGGGGTTATTACCAAATTCTGATGATTTATACAATGATAGTGAATGAAACATAGTAGTAATTCCATGACTAATCAGTTGCTTTTCTGCTTCTCTTATGCTTAATTCAAAATCCATTAAAGTAGTGGGTCTAGGTGCAGCCATATGCTCAATATAATCGGAATGTATATCTATAAAACCGGGGACTATATATCCGCCATTTGCATCTATAATTTCATATTCACTATTTAAATTAAATTCACCTTTTTTGAATATCTTCTTAATAATATCCCCTTTAATAGCCAAGTCATATCCTATTAAAATTTCGTTCTCCAACACGATTCTTCCGTTTGTAATTAAATACATTTTGTACACCTCCTATAACTTATATAGTTTAAATCTTTGTATTTATAGTAATGAGTGAACTAATTGTTGAGTATATGGATGTTGAGGGTCCTCTAATATCTGATCTGTCAAGCCTTGTTCTATAATAGAACCATTTAGCATTACCATGGTTCTATCGGCTAGCATCCTAATGACAGCTAAATCGTGAGACACAACAATCATACTAATTCTCAATTCATGCTGAATCTCCTTTATTAAGTCCAATACATTGGCCTGCACAGATAAATCCAGTCCTGTCGTAACTTCATCTAATAACAATATGGGAGGATTATTTGACAATGCCTTGGCAATTTGAACCCTTTGTTGCATTCCACCTGAAAAGTTCTTAGGGGCATCTTTCATACGAAAAATTGGAATATTTACATGTTCCAATAGCTCCTTTCCCCTATCTTCCATATTGCCAACATTTCTGTTGCCCGCAGCAATTAATTTTTCTGCTATATTTCCAATAGAAGAGAAATCCATCTTTAATCCCAATAGAGGGTTTTGATATACCTTTCCCAATACACTGTTTCTAATATAGCGCTTTTGTTGTGAGGATTCATTGAATATATCACTTTCCCCATCTTTATAAGTGCTAATATACGCCCTTCCCTTAGTTACATCTTGGTCAAAATATAGGCATTTCATCATAGTAGACTTTCCACTTCCACTCTCCCCTACTACCCCCAATATTTCGCCAGGATATACTTCGAAGGAAATATCTTGACATGCATATATGGTCTTACATTTTGGACAATAGTTTTTTTCTAATGCCTTAGGATTTAAGTCTTCACATGCACTACATCCATCACCAAATTGTTTTCGTAAATTTTTAACTGTCAATATTGGTTTCTCGAATTTTTCCATTACATGCACCTCCTATCACTTTAACTGATTATTCAATTTACTTAAGCAATAACTGGAATCATTACATTGATAATATGTTTCGCCAGTTTTTTCATCCACCAATTCATCCATAAATACACCAGTAGAACCACACAATCTACATTGTTTTTGATCAAAAGACTCAGTCTGAAATGGATAATCATCAAATGCTAATGAAGTAACTTCAGTATATGGAGGCACTGCATATATTTTCTTTTCTCTACCTGCTCCCAACAGGATTAACGCCTCGGAGTTATTCATCTTGGGATTATCAAATCGTGGGATTGGACTAGGAGCCATGACATATCTTTTATTGACACTTACTGGATGGTCTGCACCTGTTGACATATTGCCATATTTCATAATCTGTTCAAATAACATCAACCAAGCTCCACTATATTCTCTATCAGCATGTAGTCTCTTTGTAACATATTCACTAGGTTCAACATATCGAAGGGGTTCTGGTATAGGCACTTGAAGTACCAATATCTGTCCTTCATTTAAAGAAATCTCTGGTATTCTATGTCTTGACTGTATAATAGTTGCCTCAGATGTAAGATCTGTTTCTTGGACTTCCGTTGTCTTTCTGACTAATTTCTTTATATTAACAGCATTTACCGATTCATCAGAACCTTGGTCAATAACCTTTATTATATCGTCCATTCCCACTAGAGATAATGTCAACTGTAATCCACCAGTTCCCCATCCACGAGCAATTGGCATTTCACGTGACGCAAAGGGCACTTGATATCCCGGAATTGCTATGGCCTTAAGTGTAGCCCTTCGTATTTCTCGTTTAGACCCTTCATCAAAGAATCCAAAATTATATTCTATCCTCATATCACTACTCTCCTTTTCTGGTTTTAACAATACTATCTAATTTAGATTTGAATGTTACGTAATGGGGTAATTTCAAATGAGATATAAATCCACTGGACTCTATTGAATCAATATGAAGTAGAACAAATTCTTCGTCATGGGTAGGATATCGTGGATCACCAATTTCTAGACAATGATCCAATATACTCATCGCAATTGCCTTTGTTTCATTTTGTCCATAACAGATTCCATATCCTATTTCTAATTCCATTTGGACTTTGCCATCTTCCTTTTCTTCAGATGCAGGAAACAATGTCTCTACTTCCGTTACCTTTATCTCTCCAATGTAAAAGCTGTCTTCATCATCATGGTCATTATTTAATGGATTATCCACATATATTGGTAAACTCCCAACACGAAGTTCACCTATTGTAGGATGGGTATCGCCGTATCCTCTAAGGGCTGCATATCCCAAAGAAGTAACCGCTCCTGTTTGTCCCCTAGTTAAAATCTGTAATCTTTCACTTCTTTCAGTGGGAAACTCTATACTTTTTTTAGTAATATCTTTAGGCTCATTATTCTTTTCACCACAATCTGAAATCAAACCTTGACTTCTAAGATAATCCAATACCTTGGGCAATTTATTTATATCTGTACTATCTTCGATAATATCAACTTCTTTATTGAAATTTTCTAACCACTGTATCAATTCTTCCTTTGTTTCATCTGCCAAATCAAAATCAATTAATCGATGGGTATAGTCATAAGAAGCGCCTAAAATTTGTCCCCCTGGAATGTCCTTAAAGCTTGCTGATATACGACGTTCCACTGTCATATCTTCCGATCTCACAACCTTTGAATAATGCTTTCTTGGCAATGTAGAACGATATGCCCTTAGTAAAAATACTGCTTCCTCTGGGTTTCCCTCAGCCTGTTTAATTGAAATTGCTGCCAACTCCTCACAATAGATACTACTTTCAGACATTACCTGATCAATTAATCCACGCATTCCTGATTCAATCTCATTTATACTTAATATTTCTCCTTTTTTTATCCGATTGTATTTTAATCTTTTGATAGACTGAGCAATAGCATTGGTTCCACCTTTTACTGCTACATATCCCATTTATTTCACCACCTATATTGTAATTTTAGTCGTTCTAGGTATACATATTAAATTGGCTTTTTCGTCCACCATAATAATATCCACACCCAAGGGGTATTCAATATTCTTCTCTCTATGTTTTTCTATCCACCCTTTATTGATATCTACTCTTATATGATTTTCATCTTTTATTCCTGGTCCAGTTAATATAATTTCCCTGTCATTAGTAATACCTTTTGCCTCAACTATAATTGTGGCCGATCCATGGGGGTTGATTAGATCTCCTTCATATGCCTTGTCAAATGCCTCTTCTATATGGGAATTTTCAGCATCTGTCATTATGAATATGAAATTTGCATTTTTAATTGACTCTGGTTTTGCATATGTCAATTGACTTATAAATTTTGTGATTTCTTCTTCATTCTTAGAAAAGACTTTGAAACTAACCTCTGCATCTAATAACATCAGCATCAGTATCAATGTGGCATTATAAAAATCTATCTCCAAATCTACTTTATCTGCTTGATCCTTTATATTGTTTATATGACCAGGCCTTGCCATGGAATCAACTACACTACGATAGGCCTTTTGAATATCATGTACCAAATCTAATTTCATAATTAATCTCTCCTTAATTAAACATCCATAGTTTCAAAATTAACCTTTGTCTTCAACACACTATTTTTATATCTTTCATTATCTGCCATTATACTTTTCTCCTCATTTAGCAAAATCTGTAACCACGTTTTGATCTCTTTGAAATTTCCATTGTATGCTGCATCAATAACTGCTAAATGATAAGCCAACTCTTGATTATTTCCTTGAACAATACCTATTCCCAAACTATTTTCCACTTGTACCTTTGCCTCAGTTACAAAAATTTCTCCTAAATAAAATAAGTTTTTCTTTGCTGTTTCCCGGGTCTTTATCATTACAAGACCATTATTAGGTTTTTCAATCGTCTTTACATTATAATTTTGAATTATTTCTTGAGCCAATTTTTTAGCAATATCTGTAGATCCCTTTATTAATATCTCTGTTCTTCTTCGTCTTTTCATAGACTTACCTCCTTCTCAATTGTGATTATACCTTGTTGCCAAGTTAAATGCTGTTAAACCTATGTTAACCACTGTTAACTTTACATTAACTAGAGAAAATTTCTAAAAAAAAGAAACTGCCAAAAGGCAGTTTCTTTTAACTATTTAATATACTCTATCAAATCAGCACTATTGATTACTTTATGCATTTCTTTTTCATTCACTCCTACAAAAAGCAACGAATACTCTATATTATTTATACTAGTAGTAGCAATAGTCATTCCATCTTCATCTAATATTGTATATTTGGTTCCTGATGGAGTCTCATATTCTCCTTCTTGGACTGCATCAGTTACAGTTACAACAGTACTATCTTCAGGTTGATTTTGTGTTATTATTGTAACACCAAATAATCTATCTTCCTTCTCCTTTGAATTATAAGTAATATATATATTGTAATTATCATTAAAGGTATCATAAACACTTATATCTTTTCCCATTTGAAAATCATCTGGTACATATGAAGGTAATACAATTTCTACACCTGTATTTTCTGTAACCTCTTCTATACTTGAATAAATATTTTCTGTAGTCTCTATAGTCAGATTTTCCCTATCTGAAGAATCATAGTCTTCCTGTGCTTCCTTTGCTAATCTCTCTGCCTCTTCTTCACTTACATTTTGGTTTGTTCTTACTTGAACTGTGGTGTCATCATTAAAAAATTCAAACCTTTTCAATATATCTGTCCCATATACAGCCGTCACTCCTACACTGATAGTTAACAATAGACATGCCGCCAATGTTCCAAATCTCTTAATATTTTTTCCCATGATACCATATCCTTTCTTGTTTTGTTTTATAATTCTTTCACCGAAACACCTGCCATCTTCTATATCAGAAGGCAAGGGTTTAATTTCCGATAGTTTTTCAAGCTGATTTTCAACTTCTGTTATATCCATTTTATCTATAGCTTTATCTATTTCACTATTTATATTTTCTAGATCTAACTTCTTTTCCATTAATCTCTCTCCTTCAATTTATGATATATTATCCATATGCACTTGAAATAAATTTTTCTTTGGCTATTTGCTTTATCAACTTTTTTATTTCACGTCTCAATCGCACATATTTCATACGCAAACTAGCCTCGTTGACATTGAGTATTTCTGCTATCTCTCTATAGCTCTTATCTTCTATGTAATAGAGCCTATAGAGCTGTTGTTTCTCTTCTGTAAGCAACAATAGCACATTATCTACATATTGATTTACATCGATCTTTCTGTCATAAGTTTTTATAAGTTTTTCATATAAATCTTTCTCTTTACTCCCTATTTCTCTATAAATATAGGTTTCATTTAGACTCTTTTTAACAGCCTTTCTCTTAAAATTATCTGCTAAAAACTTTGCTGTCTGATAAATAAATCCACCTATATTTTCATGATGTTCTAATTCCTCTATCCGATTATATACAATAACAAATACCTCCTGTGTAATATCCTTGGCATCTTCCATATTTCCTACTGAATAGTAAAGGTATTTTAAAATTCCTGAATGATATCTTTCACATAATTCAATGAAAAATTTATCCAAAGTGACCACCTCCCCTCTCTATATTGTTTATGTCAACATTTATCAATTGCAACATCTATTTTTGATATTTATTTTAGAAAAAAATAAATAGAGGGGTATTATTCCCCTCTAAATATAATCCTTATAGTTGTACCTTTATTTATCTGGCTTTCTATTTCTATTTCAGCCTTATGGACCTTTACAATCTCAGTACAAATAGAAAGTCCTATACCAGCACCATTATTTACTCTAGCCCTAGATTTGTCAACCATATAAAATGGTTCAAAAACCTTAGATAAATCTTCTTCAGCAATCCCTATCCCTTCATCCTTTACTTCAATGACAATATTTGAGTCTACATTTTTATATAGGTTTAAATAAATCTTGGAATCATTATCGGAGGCCTTTATGGCATTATCTACTAAATTAATTAATAGATTCTTTATTAAATCTTTTTCCACTAAAATTTCATATTCTTCTTCTGAAATAATCAGATCTATATTTTTATTTTCTAATCTAGTTCTTAAAATTTCTTTTACTTCCAATAATATGATTTTTATATTTTCTTTTTTCATTATAAAATTTTCTTTTTTAAGGAGTATTAAGTCCATCATTTTCTCAGAAAGTTTTTTTAGTCGCTTACCTTCATTTAATATATAGTTCATACCCAATAAAAACGTCTCTTTATCATGCTTAGTCGATATAAGAAACTCTGCATATCCTATTATGGAAGTCAATGGTGTTTTCAATTCATGGGTCAAATTATCTATAAATCTTTGTTTTTGATCCACACTTTTTTCAAGCATAAATATTTTATCCTCTACTGTATGTGCCATCTCATTAAAATTTTCTGATAAAATTCCTATTTCATCATTAGTACTTATATCTACTCTTTCTGAAAAATTCCCTTCTTTTATTCTCTTTGTAGAATCTATCAATTCATTAATTGGCCTTGTTATATATTTACTTAAAGCATACATCCCTATAGCTAGTACAATACAGATTATAAGCTCTAACCTAAGAAAAAAGGCATACTGTTTATCTCTCTCTTCATAGATATAGGTTATATCCCTTATATATGTAAATTTGAGGAATTCTCCATTCATATCCAACAAATTTGTTATAAATATATAGGTTTTATCTCCTATATCTCTTATGATATATCGTCTTTTATCTAAAAGAGGATTTTCAAGTTCTGCTCTTCTTTTATCTATCTTGATATCTAAATTACTAAAAATTTGGTTATTATTAATATCTAGAACTTCTATATATATATTCTCATCATTAAATGTCTTTATATAATCCTTAAGTACAAAATATATATTTTTCTCATAAAAAAATTTATCTAATTTCTTTGATATTGAGCTTATTGAAGCTATACTACTTTTAACTCCAGAATAAATACTCAAATGCTCACTTAAGCCCCTATTGACTTCTCTTTTCAGACTTAACTCATGACTATTTTCTATTAAAAAATATGCCCCTATATTGAATATAACTAAAAATATAAGCAGTGAATATATAAGTATCTTCTGCCAAAATTTCATTTAATCCTCCAATCTATACCCCACTTTATATACAGTCTTTATTTTATCGAATAAATTTAATTTTTTTCTAAGTTTTTGAATATGCATGTCAACAGTTCTCGTTTCTCCTAAATAATCATATCCCCATACTCTTTCTAACATCTTATCTCTAGACAGGGCTATACCTTTATTTTGAATCAGAAGTTTTAATAGCTCGAATTCCTTTACAGTTAAATCTACTATCTCACCATCTTTTTTTATAATTCTTTCTTCTGTAAAGATCTCTAAATCTTTGAATTGCAAGACATTGCTTTTCTTACCATATCTTTTAAGGATAACCTCTATTCTTGCTAAAAGCTCTATTGCTTCAAAGGGCTTTACTATATAGTCATCCGCTCCCATTTTCAATCCCTTAACTCTATCAGAAAGTGAATCTTTAGCAGTCAAGAAAATTACAGGTATATCTAAATTATTTATCTTTTCCATTATTGTAAATCCATCTAATTTAGGAAGCATTACATCCAATATTATCAAGTCAAACTTCTCTTCTTCTATTAGCTCTAAGGCCTTTTCTCCATCATATACTTGTATAGTTTCATAACCCACCATATTTAGATTAAGCTTTATTAAATCTGAAATGCCCAAATCATCTTCTACCACTAATATCTTTTCCAATTTAAATACACTCCTTGTATATTTCATAAGATAGTTATACATCAATTATATATTAAAGCCACAAATAAATAAAAATTTAAATTATACCATTTTTAAATTCATTTTCTATAACAATAATAATCATTATAAAAAGGCATTGCAATTTTGCAACACCTTCTACCTACAAACTATTACTATCCCAGAGCATTGGGATTGGGCTTGTTTGTCCTCTCGTATTGTTTACTATTCAACTGTTCTTCTGATTCGAGGGTTTTGCCCATAGCCCATACCTCTTTGGTACGCTTATTTACACTAATACTTATAACCTTTGTCTTTCCTGTTTTCTTATCTATTCCATATATATAATCTACATTAAATAACACTATTTGTGGGTCTGCATTCCAATATCTTAAAAATTTGATTTGATCAATATCCTCTACATAATTACGGCTCTTAATAAAATCATAGGCTATTTTTCTACCTTCTTTTATATCAAACTCTGGAAATCTGTTGGATTGACCTTCTTTGCTTACATCATGTACATATGTTATTGACTTTACTTCTTTGGTTTCTCTGTCTATGGTTACTGCATAATCTATCGATCTCATTTCTTTTAAATTCCAATCTTTTTCATTTTCCCAATAGAATCTCCAATTATCTTCATTCATATTTATTTCTTCTTTTAAATTTGTAATGTCCACTTCTTTTCCTGCAAACTCTTCTAATGCATTTAATGCCAATGATTTTTCTTTTATTTTGACTTCACTTCCCTTTAATTTTTCATGAGATATATCTCCATTTTTTATTCCTATTTCTTTTATTTCACCGTCTTGCTCTATTTTAGCATAATAGGATATAGCTCTATTATAGTCTTCAGCTAAATCATTTATCGCTTGCTGTAGATTTTCCTTCTCTTTCTCTGAATCACCACTATTTTTCATGGTCATCAGTTTTTTATTGGCATCTTCTAACTTCCTCTCATCAAATGTTGACCAAGAAACATGCCAAGATCCTGGCTCTAATAATTGTATATATTCAAATAAACCCTCTGTATCTACATCTACATTTAAATGTTTTTTAAAACCTTCAATAGCTATTTTTCTTAGTTTTTCTTCACTTAACTCTCCAGTTTTTTCTATATTTTGGATTTGATTTTTTTCTGTAAACAATTTATCTTTCTTTATTGATGCTTCACTCTGACAGCCTGCTAATACTGATATACCCATAATTAAAACTAATGGTATAATTATCTTTATATTCATAAATTTCACATGTAACCCCTCCAATATATTCCCAGCATACATTTAAATCTATCATATAAATAAAGTATATAAGAGTTGTATATAAATTGTAAAAAAGTTGTAAACTTTCATTACATTATTTATTTAAAATATACTCCTCTAAAGTTATATCATTCTCAAATATATATTCTGCTGCTTCTTTACCTATATACCTTATATGCCAAGGCTCATAACTATATCCCGTAATATGTTCTTTTTCCTTTGGATATCTTATTATAAACCCGTATTTATAACTATTTTCTTTTAGCCATATCCCTTCTTTTGTATCCCCAAAGCTTTCAACTAACCCATTTTTAACACTTGGGCTAGATACATCTATGGCAAGACCTGTCTGGTGCTCACTTTGTCCTGGATAAGCCACCACTTTATTCGCCTCTTCTTCTCCTACCTTCCTTGCTTTATTATTAAAGATATTTTTCTGCCTTTCATAGGGCCTGTACCCTGATACAGCATATAACTTAATCCCTTCATCATTGGCTCCTGCAAACAGCTTTTCTAAAGCAGTAGCAGCTTCCTTTCTCATCTGCTTTTTAGAATGATACCCTTTAAAAGAAAATGATACATCAGGAACCACCAAATCCTCTGGTGCATAGTCTGAGCTCAAAGGATGTTTCTTATTCACCAAAATAAGGATGTCATTTTCCTCCTTTTTATCGCTTTCATCTTTTATGTTATCCCCATTTGACTCACTCTGTACTGTATTTTCATCTAAATCAATATTTATGGATTCTTTACTCAGTGGCGGATTATTGCCTTCAGCAAAGTAATTCTCATATACTACAAATGTAATACTTAAAAAGATTATAATAAAAATACTAAAAAATAGAATCCTTCTTCTTATTTTCTGCTTTTTTACTCGCCTTTGTATTCTATTCTTTTTTAATCTTGTTATACGTCTTCCTTTCTCTTCCATATAATAACCTCCTACTTCACATTCTGGGAGCTATTATAACATTAGTACTTATCAAATCCATCTAATAGTTGTAAAATATTTGTAAAATATTCTTCTTTTTAGAATAAGAAACAGTTAGTAGTTAGTCGTTAATGGAGGACTATTTTATCTGGTATTTAAATAGATCACTTCTATATATAATCTTAGTAAATTCCAAGACCCTGCCACTGTATTTATCTATACAATTACTCTCTACGATAAGCATTGGAATTAAATTTGTACAATTGAATATTTTTCGTTCAAAATAAGTTGGGAAAGATACACTCAATATACTCTTAGTAGAGTCAAACTCCCCATATCCATTTTGTTCATAATACTTAAACATAGATTTAATATCTTTACCTACTTTATCTATATCTGTAAAGGTAGATTTATCGACATAAGATATATGTAATGCGATAGGTTTACTGTCAATCAATCTCAATCGTCCAATTTTATACACTTTATTGACTGAGTCTGCATTTAATTCTTGATAAATATTTTTATTATATTGGATTTGATCACAAAACAAGTTTTTAGATTCAAAATTGTATCCCTTATCTCTCATCTTTTTACTAAAACTCACATCCCCCGAAAGAGACAACTCTATTTTCTGTTGCTTAGTATTTAAATACCTGCCTTTGCCCTGTTTAGAATATAAATATCCCATCTCTTTTAACCTATCATAGGCCTTTCTAACTGTTATCCTAGTTGTTTTATATTTGTTAGCAAGCTCATTTTCCGATGGCAGTTTATCATTTTCTTTATATTTTTTTGATACAATATCCTCTAAAAGATTATCTATTATTAATGCTTCCTTTTCATTTTTCAAATCAATCACTTCCCCAATAATAGATTTTCTAGCTATTTTACGACTAATCCTTTATTTTTATTTATATATTTATAATTGATTTTTAAATATTACTAAAATATTATTCTTACTCTTGTCCCTTTGTTTAATTTACTCTCTATCTCAAGCCTCCCATGATGAATCTCTGCAATTCTTTCACATATGGCTAACCCCAAACCGATTCCATTATTTGCCCTTGTTCTTGATTTATCAACAACATAAAATGGTTCCAATATATACTCCACTTTTTCTTTTGATATACCAATACCTTCATCTCTAACTTCTATAATCTTATGATTATTCTCTTTATAAAAATTTAGATATATATGGGAGTTTTCATTACTGGCTTTAATGCTGTTATCTATTAGATTAGTAAGTAAAAGTTTCATCATATCTTTTTCCAAATAAACCTCATCATTATCTCCAGATATCACTAATTTTATGTTTTTCCCATCCAACTTAGGTTGTAAAATCCCTCTTACCTCTTCAAATACATTGATAATCCTTTCAGGCCTTAATTGAAAATCGTCTACTTCAACTACAATTAAGTCCATCATCTTAAAAGACAACTGTTCTAGCCGTTTTCCTTCTTTATATATAAAATCTATTGACTCCTTTAATATCTTATCATCTACTTTAGTTGTGCGTAATAAATCTGCATATCCAATTATAGATGTTAACGGTGTCTTTAATTCATGGGTCAAATTTTCTATAAATCTTTGTTTTTCAGCACCATTTCTCTCAAGTTCATTGATTTTTTCTTCTATAGCATCGGCCATCTGATTAAAATTCTCAGATAATATCCCCAATTCATCTTTACTAGAAATTTTTACCCTCTCATAATAATTCCCATTGGCAATCTTTTTAGTAGTATTAATTAAACTTGTTATAGGTCTTGTCAATATCTTGCTGAGAATATATATAAGAACTGACACACCCATGCAAATATAAAGCTCAAATAAAAAGAAAAAATGATATTGTTCTTTTCTTTCTTTATAAATATAAGATATGTCTCTGACATAAGATAGCTTATAGTCTTTATTTAGATTCATTAACCCTGCAACAAATAAATAGTATTCATTGTCTACTACTCTTATTATATAATTTCTCCTATACTTCAATAAAGATTCTAACTCTGGTCTATCCTGTGGTATATTAAAATCTAAATTGGAAAATATTTCATTTTCACCCATGTCCAATATTTCTATATAATCTGCCTCCTTTTTAAACACATCAATATATTCCCCTATAAATAATTTAATAGACTTATTCCCATCTATTTTTTCCATATTGTTATACATATGAATGCTTGTATGTAATCCAGAGACTATGGTTTTATGTTCACTCAAGCTATCTTTTATTTCCCTATTTATTCCCTGATTAAAAATCCTCTCGATTATTATAATTCCAGCTAGATTGAAAGATATTATAAAGCATATAAAAAAAATAATATAATTTTTCTTCCATAATTTCATTTATTAATCCTCCAATCTATATCCTACCTTAAATACTGTTTTTATATGGTCTTCAAGGGCTAATTTTTTTCTTGAATTTCTAATATGGTTGTCCACTGTTCTAGTTTGTCCAAAATAATCATATCCCCATACTCTTTCCAATATCTGATCTCTAGAAAATGCCACATTTTTATTTTTTAACAATAGAGTAAGTAATTCAAATTCCTTTGGTGTCAATTCAATTATTTCATCCTTTTTCTTTACCATTCTTTCTGGTAAATAGACAGTTAAATCTTTGAATTTCATAACTTGCTGATTCTTTCCATATCTCCTTAATACTACCTCTATCCTTGCCAAAAGTTCTAAAGACTCAAAGGGCTTTGTTATATAATCTTCTGCCCCTAATTTCAATCCTTTTACCTTACTTGAAACGGCATCCTTAGCTGTGAGAAATATTACAGGTATTTCTAGACATCTGATTTTTTCAATTAACTGGAATCCATCTATATTGGGGATCATTATGTCTAAAAGGATTAAATCAAAGGATTCTTGTTGAAGTATATTATATGCCTCCAATCCATCATATGCCTTTTTTGTTTCATAATTTGCTATATTTAAATTAATTTCTATTAAATTTGCTATGGCAAATTCATCTTCTACTATCAATATCTTTCTATTCAAAATATCATCTCCATTGTGTCATCATAATATTATTTCAACAATAAAATATATGTATCTAAATTTTAGAATCAATTCTAGTAAAACTCAATGTTAATTTATGTAAAATTGACGAAGACTTATTTACATAAATCTTCGTCAATGTAATTCACAAGTATTAAATCTTTATCCTCAAGTATTTACTGTTATTGAGGACTAGTTTTATAGCTTACTCCTTCTGCTGCCTTACCTAGATCAAATCCAGTTACCTCTCCTGTAATTCTATCTAAAATCACATTTGCTTTTTTACTTGCATCATCTTCATCTTCATAGAAAAATGCAATTGCATTGTGATCAAAACCAGCAGTAAGATTATCTTTGCCCATATTATCTTGAAACTCTTCGCTTTTTACTAGCTTAACATTCTCTATACCATCAAGATTGTGATTTGCTAAAAACTCCTGTGCCACTTCCTTTGCATCTTCAATACTCACAAACTTTGAAGGGTTTATTTTATTTTTATCCATTTTCACATCATGTGTAACACCTAAAAGCTCACCTGTTTCCTTGTTGAACGCTATTCTATATGCTTCATCTTCTGATTCCCATATTGCATATTCAATTCCATATTCAACTTCATCTTTCATTTTTCCAAAGGTTTTTATGGAGTTTCTTCTGTTTTTAATTATTGTTTCTAAGTACTCTTCTGCTTTATCTAATCCCTTTGTATCTCTTATTTCAATAGCTTGCAATATAGTTACATTCTTATAGAACTCATCTACATCGGCCTTACTATCTTCCAATGACTTAGAAGGTTTTTCCATATTGGCTAGATCAATATCTTCTAATATTTCTAACCATTTTTTATTTGATTCAACTATTTTTTCAAATTCTTCTATTTTACCATTCTTCGTCTCTGTGGTTGAACTAAAATTCAATTCATTAAAATCTGGCGTATCTTGAAAATATTTTTTCAACATTTCAATAGATCTTTCCTTTAAATCTTTATTTGATACTTGTTCTCCTTTTTCTGCATAAACTACATTGGGCTTAATATTATTTGCACCAATATTTTTTGCTCCCAAATCATATATCCCATAACCTGACCCTGCCAATATACTAAATGCCAAAAAACTTGCTAAAACTTTTTTCTTTTTCATCTTTATTACCTCCATTTTTTTATTTATTTGGTATGATTAAATTATACTTTGTAGATATCATGAAGGTTTGTGGACATTGTAAAATAGTTGTAAAATGTCATTATTTTTATATAAATATTAAAGGTCACTATTTATTATATCAATAAATAGCGACCTTTTTAAATAGGGGACGATGTAAATATAAATTAAAAAAAGTTTGAAATCACATCTATATTTAATGCCTATTTTTACTTTGATTTAAAATTTTATCCTAAACCATTTATCTCGTCTAATAATATAAATTGTTCTACTTTTTCAAGACCTTTATTTACTACAACTAGACACTCTTTATTGTCATCATATTCAAAGTAAAAATAATAAGCAGTGTTTTCTTTATCCTCTTTGAGTTCTGTTCCTCTATCTGTTGATAATGTGTAATCCTCGCCTATGATATTTTTTGTCTTCACAAAATTTGTAGCTAATGCTTTGGCATCATTATAGGAATAGTCTTTATAGCTTTCATCTTTAGGTTCAACATAGGCTAGTTGTAAATGTAATACTCTGCCGCTATCATTCACTAAGCCAGTATATTTAAATCCAGAACTTGATCTTACAAGATAATTTCTTTCACCTTGCATATCAATTTCTCTCCATGGTTTTTATTTAGTATTTTTGCTACAAATAGATTATAACTTAGAGATTTATAGTACTTATATAGTAGTTGTAAAAAAGATGTAAAGTCTTAAATATAAAAAAAGAAAGGAAAATTGTATATATTTCACTAATTAATTTTCCTTTCTTAATTTCTTTGATAGATATATTTTTATACATTATACCCATCTCTAATACAATGAAATATCCATAATTTAAAAAACAATAATTAATAGAGAATAGCTAAAGTATAAGAGTTCTGTGACTTTAAATATAGTACTTAATTTTTATTATATGAATAAATTCCAAACTATTAGTCCATAAAAAATACCTCCAAATAGATAATCTAACTTTTTATTAATTAGACTGTCTACTTTGGAAGTATCATATTATCTCCTATATTTTTATTTGAAATTTATTATTTTTGTATCATATCTTCATTACGACCAACAGGTTTCTCTAATATGGTATGTTCTATAGCTAGTGGCTCACCATTTACTGTAATATTTACTTTGTCTATATAGTCAATCTCTGTAAGGGTATTTGCTATAGAACTTATTGTCATAGCCTCACCTGCTGCACCACCCCAATGTTTAGTATGCATTTCTTCAGAAAAATCAATATAAGCAATACTATCTTCAACTTTAACAGAAAGGACTTCTACCTCTGGAGGTATAGTTGCATTTAAATCTTCACTACTAGGTCCCTTTATCAACTCTTCTACAATGTACTTTATGTAGTCTTGCTGCTTAATATCATCTGACACACTAATATTTCTTTTTTCAGGAACTACATACTCTGCATTTTGACCACCAAAATATAGAACTACCTCTTTAGTAGTTTCTTGCTGAGGATCTAGTGGAAATGTCTCCATAAATCCTCGTGATTTCCCACTTGGACCTATTAATTCTTCTCCTTCAATAAGAATTTTTACTCTTTCAGTTCCTTCAAATTGAGTAATTGTATTTACTAATGATCCAATGCCTATTATTTCTGCAATACTCCCAGAAAACTCATTGAATTCACTACTTAAGTCTATTATTATATCAGCGTTCTCATTAGTAATTTCAATAACCTCTGTATCAGGATTAATATTAGCAGTTAAGCTTTCATCACTGGGTCCCTTTATCAGTTCTTCAACTACGACCTGATACTTGTCTTCATCTTTTTCATAAGTAATTTCTCTTTCCTCACTAACCATTTTTTCATTATTTTCATCTCCATAAAAAAGCTCAACTTTTTCTGTCACACTCTGATCTTCTCCAATATCAGTATCCGTATTGTTAGGTTGTTCGTCATTATTAGTACATCCATAAAAACTAAATCCCAATATAGAAATAATCAATACTAAAACTATAGACTTTTTCATATATTTCTCCTTTCTTCTCTTTATATGCTCATATTATTATCTATATCTTTCTATTATATACATTATATAGTAAAATATCTCTAAGATAAAACCATAGATTTTCTTGAGTTGTCCAATAAATTGTTTGCATATCATCCTATTAATTATAACATATGTGAACTTACCACCGAGACAAGCAACGGTGGCTTCTTTGTAAGAAGTTTGGTATTTAACTTTCGACCTTAGCAGGCAACCCTTATTCTTAACGGGCGAGAACACTTGCCCTTATCCCTCATAGTCTCAACTAACTTGGGAATACATTTTTCTTCTTTTCTTAATATGTTTAGACTACCATTCACGTCCGAATTTACCAATCCAAAACTTGACTTAAATAGTCCTCTTACTACTCTACGAGATTTATCATATGTCTTTTTAGTTATCGGCTCTAAGTCAAAGGCACTGCAACCACTTGTATAGCTTTCTTCCTTGAATTTAATCT
>NZ_JHVL01000050.1 GCF_000620125.1 Clostridiisalibacter paucivorans DSM 22131
CTCTTTACTTTACCACTAAGCGATTCACTCCAAATCATAATAAAGATTTGGGTTCTCTGCTTATACCATCAACTACTAACCACTAACTAATTACATATTCCCCATATCTATATATATCTGCTTAACATTATTGTCAAAATGTTTAGTGCCGCCACCTTGACTTACTATATCCAATAATTTTATGGGATTTAAAACAAGGACTCCTGCAAGTATATCTATTTTATATTTTGAAAATACCTCAGTACACAATGGAGTGGTAGCACCTACCATCGCAACTTTTCTAGCCCCTTTACAGTATTCAATGATATTATCAAAGGTCTTATTGATAATAGATGTTGAGGTTATAACTACAATATCACATTTAGGAAGGTGTTCAGAAATACTGTGATCGGGATAATAATTATCTGTATTACTTGTTTTTCGTTCGAAAACATACATCTTTTTTGCACTTTTTCCTCTCCCATTGGTTAGAGGTTTAAAGTCTCCTATAACCCCCAATACATCATTAACACCTATATCTAACACTTTGAACACATTGTCACATTCATATTCTTTAACTCTATTCTGTAACAATGCATTTATAGTAGCCACTCCAATGGCTGATTGGACTAAGTTTCTTGACTTAGACCATTTTATAGCCTCTGTACAATCTATTCCTTTAATCTCCCCTGCTCTTCCAAATGCAGAACAACAAGGTCCCAGTTCATTTCTAAAAGTATATGCTAAGCCACAACTATTATTGTCTAATAAAACAGCAGTATATCCTAGACCAGCTCTAACATCCTTTATCCGTTTACCTCTTGCACTTTTTTCAACAACTGTTATAAGACTATCTAATATCATCTTTTATCCCCTCCCACCCAAGCTCTAAATCTTGGATTATTGTAGAGACACAATCCCTATTTTCTTTCGTAATCTCTATAACAATTACATCCCTGCGGTTTTTTATAGAATTCATAAATATCGTCCTCTGTGGCTTTATTATTCCTAAAACCTTTTTTCTACTTTCTATTATTTCATGCACTTTTCTTTGAAATATATATGCCTTACTCTCAAAAAAGCCTAATTCGTCCATAATAATTAGTTCAAAGGGACTTTTCAAACAATAATTTAATATTTCTACCCCAAAATTTTCAAATGTATCTGTAACCCCTGTCCAATTTATGTAGTCATGGGTATATCCTATTATTCTCTTTTTGAATTCTGGCATTTTAAGGTTATAATTGATTGGATCTATATAAAATCCCCTTACCCTATTGTGTTCAAGAAATGCCTTAGTTAAAAATCCCCCTATCATATTTTCACTGATATTTAATTTCTTCTTTATAGCATTTAATACCGTAGTCTTACCAATATTTACTTCCCCTGTCAAAAATAAATTCTCCATAATCATTATCCTATTCCTGTTGGCCTATATTAAGAAAGTCCCTTGCCTCTTCATCGCTAAGGTCATAGTGATAAAACATTTTATAAAAATTCTTTACTTCATGAACCATATCATAGTCATATATCTCAGGATATAGTATATTCCCAACCCATTTTATACCTATCACACGATTTACTGATGGTGGTCTATCAAACCATCCAAAGGGATTTTGAGGTATACCATATACCTTCTTATTTTTAACTGCCTTTACATCCTTCCACTCTTCGTTATCATAAATAGTCTCAAAAAATGAAAGATTATCATCGCTACTTTCAGCAACTGTTATAATCACATCGGGATTCCATAATAATACCTGTTCCAATGATACATTACTATGACCATAGCTACTATCTTTAGATAATTGAGCTACATTTTCTCCCCCAACCATTCTGACTACTTCCATTCGATAAGAACCCTTGGGCTCAGTATTTAATCCCTTTGCCCCCTCGGCATAATATACCTTTACTCTATCTTCAATATTGAGTTCTTTTGATTTCTCCAGTGCATCATCTATAGTATTTCTACAATAACCAGCAAGTTCTTCAGCTCTCTTTTCTTCTCCTATTATTTCACCAATAAATGTATATGCATTCGCTAAATCATCTAACTTTTCATTTCTAACTATTACTATTGGTATATCTATCTGTTTTTGGAGTGTTTCATCGGCATCAATTTCAGTATCATTGATTTCTCCCATATCAATTATAATATCGGGATCAGCCTTTAATATTTCTTCAATGTTTCCCGTATTATTCTTCCCAAACCATCCCCCTAATACTGGTAGATTTGCATATTTTTCAGGTAGATATTTCTTTTCATTTTCTGTAAATCCATAGTTCCATCCTGCCAGTTTTTCTGGAGCAAGGGTATATACCAATATGGTGCTTATTGGGCTCTTACAGTAGACCTTTTCAATCTTAGTAGGAATCTCTACAGTTCTACCTGCCATATCTGTAACTGTAGTTGTTCCCAAATCTTGATCTTCTAAATTTTGTTGCTCTACTGCAACATCCTCTGTAGACGAACAACCAGATACAATAGTCATTACCAAAACCAATGTTACAATCAAAATATTTTTAACATTTTTCATCTCATTTCCCCCTCGTATATATCAATTCTATTTAAGACCTGACAACTTAATTAAAAACTGGTATACAATAACTCATATCTTTATTATTTATTCTATCTACATTTATTACTTCAGTATCTATTCCATATATCTCTTTCAGATTTTCCTTCGTAATAACCTCCTTTGGTGTGCCTACTTTAAACAATCTGCCATTTTTAATTATGGACACCCTTGTTGCACAGAGAAAGACATGATTTGGGAAATGAGAAGTCATTATAACTCCCATACCCTTTTGAACCAGTTTATTTATATGATTCAATACCCTCATCTGATGACCAAAATCTAAATTTGAAGTGGGTTCATCCATTATAAGCATTTGGGCTTGTTGAGCCAATGCCCTTGCTATTAAAACAAGTTGTTTTTCCCCTCCACTTATCTCTGTATATATCTTATCTTTTAAATATAGTATGTTTAACATCTCCATTGCTTCTAAAGCAATATCTACATCCCTTTTACTGGGAGAACTAAACGTCCCAATATGGCATATCCTCCCCATCAAGACTATATCTAGCACTTTAAATGGAAATGGAGGATTGTGTGCCTGTGGCACATAACCTATCAATTTAGCAAGCTCACTAGATTTATAATCATATATATTTTTATCATTGAGCAATATTTCACCCTTTTGAAGCTTTAAAAAACCTAAAATAGTTTTAAACAATGTGGTCTTTCCTACACCATTGGGACCCAATATACACAATGTTTCTCCCGAATTGATTTCCATAGAAACATCTTTAACTATTGACCTTAATCCATATCCACAAGTAACATTTTTCAATTCTATTTTCATATCCAACCCTTCTTTACATTTAACATTAGATATATAAAAAATGGTGCACCTATTATTGATGTCAATACCCCAAGGGGAATCTCTAAACTCCCTATGCATCTTGCCAAATCATCTACAAAGAGTAAAAATGACCCTCCTATTAATATAGATGTAGGTATCAATTTTTTAAAATTTGGTCCCACAAGCATCCGAGAAAAATGGGGTACTACAAGCCCTACCCAGCCTATAAGACCTGCAACAGAAACTACTGATGCTGTCATGAATGTGGAGCAAACTATAACAACAGTCCTAATCCTATTTACATTTAACCCCAATGCCCTTGCCTCCTCTTCATCAAAAGATAGGACATTCAGTTTCCACCTTAAAAGTAATAATGGAATAATCCCTATAATAAAAACAATAAATATTATATAGGCATCCTTTAAATTGATGGCAGCTAAACTCCCCATGAGCCAAAAAGTTATCTCTGGAAGTTTGCTATATGGATCTGCTAAATACTTTGTCAATGTAATGAATGAAGTAAAAAGCGTTTTTATTAACATTCCTGAAAGTATCAATACCAATGTTGCCTTGTTATTTTTGCCTAATTTCATACTGATTAAATATGTCAACAATACAGCCAATAACCCAAATATAAAGGACAATATTTGTATTCCTATTATTCCCAGTGAAAATAATATTCCTATAGCAGCACCAAATGCTGCTCCTGCTGAGGCACCTAAAATATCTGGAGAAACTAATGGGTTCCTAAACATGCCTTGATATGCTGCTCCCGATGCAGCCAAGGAAGCTCCAGCTGCAAAAGCTGCAAAAATTCTAGGCAGCCTCACCTTCAATATCACAGAATACAACACATCAGGTAACGATCTATTTAGAGAAAAAATACTCTCCTTCAAAATAGTAAGCAATTCTTCAAAGGATATGGGATATTTCCCAATTGTAAAAGATAATAAAAATACAATTATAGGCATTAATATCAATATAATCTTTTTGCTTATTTGAGCTGTAATCATCTCTTTTATATTTGTCTTTTTATCAATTAATATTGTTCTCAAGTAAAAAACCCCTTCCAGTACAGGGAAGGAGTGTAATAGACATAGATATACATGTCATCATTTATTGGTCGCCCAATATCCTTCCCTGCCATTTACAGTCATATACTGTGCGCAGCAGTACCTCTTTAGATCATAGTCCTTTCCTCGACTCCCTAGTTTATGGATTATACTAGTTCACAGCTCTGGAAACTCCTCCTTAAAGAGGAAGGGCCAAGCCCCGCGCAATCTATTTAGTTTTCAATATCTATTGTTCATTGATTTATATTTTTTACTTGGAGCTTTCCACAGTTTTCAGCAATGGTATTAAAGCAGCCATATTTTTGTGGCATTTGAAAAATCTTTTCTAAACTAATACCTAAAATATTGCATAAGATCAATCTATTCACTCCTGCATGGGCTACAATTAATATATCCCCTTTAGTTATATATAAGAGTTCATAAAATTTTTTTATCACCCTCTGGTTACATTGATAAAAGCTCTCCCCTCCAGGGACACAATAGTGGATAATATTTTTGCCCCTTTTCTCAAATTTATTAGGGTAACGTCCCTTGATCTCATTGAAAGAAACTCCCTCCCACTCTCCTAAATCTATTTCTCTAAATTCATCGACCATCTCTGGCTCAATGCCATGATTCTTACTTATAATCTCTGCTGTCTTAATAGTTCTTTTTAAACTACTACAATATATCTTTTGAAATGGAATATGTTGGAGTTTTATGCTCAATCGTTGAGACTGTTTTATCCCTTCTTTATTCAAATTTACATCTAATTGTCCTATATATATCTTTTTATCTACCTCTTTTTCTATTTCCCCATGTCTTACAAGATATATCATCCTTTCTCCCATTCTTAAAACCCACTTTCTGCCTATACTATTTCATCTGTTTTCTTAGCCCTAATATCAACTAATTCAGCCACAATACTTATAGCAATTTCTTCAGGAGTTTCTCCTCTAATGGGTAGCCCGATTGGAGCAGACACCTCATTTAATTCCTTCATTTCAAACCCTTTTTCTAGTAAATTGTTATATATTTGATTTCTCTTCTTTATACTTCCCATCATACCAATATATGCTGCATCAGTATTCAATGCCTGTTCTAAAACAGTTTGGTCATACTGATGTCCCCTTGTAACAATTATGATATATGTATTTCTATCAATATTTATATTTTCAAATACATTATCAAAGGAATCCAATACAATTACTTCATTGGCCATTGGAAATCTATCCTTATTGGCATATTTCCCTCTATCATCTAATACCACTGTATAAAATCCTACATAGCTAAGCAATGGCGCTAATTTATGTCCCACATGTCCTGCACCATAAATATATGCCTTGTCTATATGTCCCATATATTCAATAAGGTATTTATTATTATTTTTGCTAACAAATATATGAATCTTTTTTGCATTGGAACAAAATTCTTTTATTTCATTAGCTTCCAACTCCTCCAATGGTTCTCCCTTTAAAATTTTGTCTTCAGTAAGGAACCATTGACCACTTCTTTTACATTCAGATGCCTCTGAAAGCAATGTAATAAACCAGCCCTTTTTCTGTTTTACCTTAGTATTATAAACTTCACTATATACTTCTCTGTAATATTGATTTTTGCCATCTATATATTTTAAATAGACAATGACTCTTCCTCCACATATCATATCCATCTCTGCTACATCTTTTTTATCTAATGCAAACCTTTTAATTATTGATTGTCTATTTTCAAATACCTTTTTTGCTAGATTCTGGGTATGGGCCTCTACTAGCCCTCCCCCAATGGTACCTATAGATTCTTCATTTCTTCTGATTATCATTTTTACGCCCATATTTCTAGGTGTTGAACCAGATTGATTAATGACCATTGCCATTACAAAACTTTCTTGCTGTTCTAACAACTCTAATCCTTTATCCATTACACCTTTCATACAATCACCCCTTATTTCTCATATCTATTATTTTCTTTTTTTGAATACCATTGCAATATGTTAAATCTTTATTCTTTCTTTTTATATTTAAAATTAATTTATTTTCTTTTATTAGTCTCATAATTGGAGCATAGGACTGTAACTTATTAAATATAGTAATGAATAAATTATCTTTAATATATGGTGCATATGCATATATAGTTAAACAATCTTTATCACATCTTTCTGTTATAATTGCATCAAAGTCAACAATGCCATCGATGGAAAACACTATTTCTGCTAATTCTCCCATGGTCAATATCTCTCCATCGACCAATACAACACAGCCTTCTATTCTAGATATTACTTTATCTAATCTCTTTATTTCTGTACCACAGGGACATGGTTTATCAATTATCCTACTGATATCTCCTGTGCGATATCGAATAAGAGGCATTCCTGTTCTTGTCAAAGTTGTAAATACTACCTCTCCATATTTCCCATCTGATAATTTTTTCTCGGTAATTGGATTTATAATCTCAAAATATAAATCCGCTTCCCTTAGATGGTATCCATTGAATGCCTTACATTGCACTCCCCCTCCAAGACCCATTTCAGTCATTCCATAGTGATCAAATACCTTACATTTAAAAGCCTCTTCTATTTTTTCAATCACTATATCGGGGGCATAATCAGTGCTCAATAATACGGTTTTTACATTGATATCTAGTTCATTTTCTTTATAATTTACAATGGAAAATAATTGTATCGGTGTACCTACAATGGTATCTATACTATTCTTTTTAATAATTTCTAGTATCTTTTCAACATTATATATAGGCTCGTATATATATGACTCTACACCTATTCTATTTAATGACCTTTGTAATAAATTTGCTACACTTCCCTCTCTATGACCGGGCAATAAAATAAGCACCTTATATCCTTCCTCTACTAAACTTGACATGCCATTTTGAAAGAAGTCAATAGTTAATTCCTGATCCTCCTCTGTAAAAAATACCCTCTTACTCTCTCCACTGGTTCCAGATGTCTTCAAAGTAACAATCCTATTAATATGGCTTTGAGATACACAGACAAAATGGTTTGAACTATGACTCAAATTTAAACTAGAAGTAAAGGGTAGTTTTTCAAACTCTTTAAATGAATTTATCTTATCTACATTTTTAAAGTGAGCTTTATAAAATAGACTATTCTTTTTTACATAATCTATATTCTCTTGTATTTTATTAAGTGTATAATCATCAAGTTCCCTTCTAAAATCTCTGACTCCCCTATATCCTATCTTTTTTTTTATCCATTTATCTAACGGAGTAATCTGCATTAGGATTTACCCCTATATAGATAGTTACCATCACTATCTGTGAGATTATATGCACAAAATGGTATTAGATTTCCATCATTACTTACAACATGTATACAACAATCCTTCAATCTGTCTAAATCAATATTCCACACATCTTGAAATGCCATTCCCGATATACTAAAATTAAATGTTTTCAATTTATCCAAAATATCATCAAAGGTTGTGACCTCATGGAAGTTATCTTCACTACATCTACATCTTTTATTAGGTAATCTCCAATTTCTAGATACAAAATTTCTAGCCTTTTGGGACCCTATTTCAGCCCTTTCCACTTTAGAACAACAAGATTTATTTGATATTGACTCTAATATCTTTTTACCTCTATATATATAATTGCCATTAAAGGAACAGAGAGAATTTTCACATCCTGGTGCTTTGAAGCTCTCCATCTTAATCCTTCCGTTAGTCTGTATTTCTATTTCCCTTATTATATCTGGAATAGTTATTCTTATATTTTCACTGGATTCAGAAGGAAATCGTCCAAAATAGCTAACTGGCTGAAAATGAACTCCCCTTATTACTGGAATATGCTCTATGGCAAAATCAATTATCTCTCCTATATTGCTCATATTGACCCCTGGTACAATAGTTGGTACAAGAATAATCCCTATATTATATTTATTTAAATTTTCAATAGCCTTAATTTTAATTTCAAAGAGTCCCTTTCCCCTGAGTTTCTTATATATATATTCCTTTGTGCCATCAAATTGTAAAAATACTGAATCCAACCCCGACTCCTTCAATTTTTTCACATAATTTTCATCTTGCCCGATTCTTATACCATTGGTATTTAATTGGATAAATTCAAACCCCAAATCATGTCCCATTTTTATTATTTTATCCAAATCATCCCTAACAGTAGGTTCTCCACCTGATATCTGTATATTATAAGGTCCTCCTGCCTCTAAAACCCTTTTATACCAAAATTTTATCTTATCTAAGTTTGGATCTTCAGATAAGTCCTTTGTAGAACTTGCAAAACAAAAATTACATTCTAAATTACATCTTTCAGTAACCTCTATTAGAGCAGTACATGTATGCTGTCTATGGTCATCACAAAGTCCACAATCAAAGGGACACCCTTTGTCAATTTTCTTGAAACTCTTCTTAGGTTTACTGGGTATTTTTTTCCTTATCCACGTATCCATATCAGGTATACCGTTCCATATCAATGTCTTAAATTTACCATGTTCTTTACATTCTTTTTCCAAGTATATCCTTTGGTCTTCTTTAACCCTATATGCGGGTATCTTTTTTAAACATATGGGACAGAGACTTTCTGTTTTGAAAATCATTTCTCCATATTTCTCCATCATTATCGCTCTCCCAATTCATAATTATGCTCATCCATAATTTCCCACACTTTAGTTAGTCCCTTTTCTATTATTCCTCCACATTTTACTGGATAAGAGGTCTCTCCCAGTTTTCCAACCTTTAATTCATCTCCTGCTATATCTACACAATCCTTGCTTCCAAATTCTTCTTCGAACCACTCCATATATTCATTAATCATTTCACCAAAATCTTCTCTTCTATACTCATCATCTTTTCCCTTTCCACTATAAAGTCCTAGTATACAAACTCCACCAGTTAATACACCGCAAACACCTTTGGAAAACCCTATTCCTCCACATAATCCATTTATAGCTTTAATTAAATCTGTATTTTCCTTCCCTTCTTGTTCAAGTAAAATCTTGACCATTATCTGTGTGCAACAATATCCTTGAGATGCAAGTTGAAATATGCGAAAAGCTATCTCATCCAATTTAATCATCCTTTCCAGTCTTTTGAGCAATTAAAAGAAAATACCCTATTTTGCTTCTTGACAACACTTTCTTAAATTTATCAGGTACAGAATTGCACTTTCCTGCTTTTCTCCAAAAAACATCTATGGAACCAAATTGGAATATTATATCTACTATCATTTGTTTTAAATAATTTGTATAGTCTTCAAAGAAATTTATCCTAAACCCATTTTCTCTGAGTTTTTCTTTTAAATCTTCAATATCATGAACTCCCCTTATACAGCTTCCCATCCCGAATTTTTCCAGTTCTTTTATATAATTAGGATTTTTAGCATAAACATCAGAAATAATCACATATCCTCTATTTTTTAGCACTCTATGAATTTCTGATATGACCTTATATTTGTCATTCATTAAAGATAATGTACATTCACAAAATACACCATCCATTTCATCATCTTCAAAAAATAACGCCTCTCCTATACCCTTATAAATATTTAATTTAGAGTTTTTGTTTTTACCATAAAGAAGAAGTTTATCAGAGGGATCAATTCCCAATGCATCTAATGCATATTTATCTTGTAAATATGCCACCGTAGCACCCATTCCACAGCCAATATCCAATATCTTGTAATCTTTTTTAAAGTCACAAAACTCTACTGCTCTATCTGTAAGCTTAAAACCTCCTGGTCTTATGGTATCCCCAGTTATACTTCTTATATCTTCACTTTCATAAATATTTCCAGAAACATATGAAAACATCATATCCTCCCTATTTACTTGTCTTCTAAATTTTTCTCCACCTCAAGCATCTTCCCTTGAGCTAGTTTTTCTGTAATCAAAACCAAATTACAATGTGGACATTTCAACAAATCAACCTCAAAATTTCCTCCTAAATAAACAAGTCTGACCCTTTCTTCTTTTAGCCTTGAACCACATTTAGAACAGACCCATTTAATATCTTCCTTATAATTTTTAAATCCCATATCTAGTCCTCCAATATTTCCATCCTATGGCTATATGCATTGTGGATTATAAAATCCTGTTCTTTATTTTCATATTCCACCCAATAAGTCACATTCACAATCTTCTTATAAGCAAGTGAATGATTATTGTCTGGATTTATAAATTTCCTGTCTTTCCCTTCTGCATATTGGATAACTTCTATAATATTTTCCTTCAGTATAAGTCTATCTTCCATGATATCTATTAAACCTTCAGGGATAATAATATTTATATCCTTTTCCCCATCTAATTTAGTCATATCTTCACCCCATAGATTTCTTAATAGATCAATTTTTAATCTCGTTCTATTTTCATGTCTTTCAGAAAAGGTAGGTCCTCTTCTTTGGCAAAGGCTTTCTATGTCTTTGCCATATATTAAATCAAGAATATGGAGGGTCCTCTTTTCCTTAGATGCAAATAAATCTCTACACATAAAACAATAAACTATATAGTCATTAGTACTTTCATTTATACGCATTTGAATAAAATCCTCGGCCATTTCTCTATTGGCATAATACACTAACCCTCCATAACCACAACACTCCGTCTTTTCCTTAGAATATTTTAGCTCTTCTATGCCATATCCTAAATCTTCTATAATACGCCTTACACTACTATGTATATTTTTATCATGCCTAGTTGTACATGCATCATGGAGGGCCAATATCATTTGGTTGCTTATTTTGTTTTGTGAAGGTATCCCAAATTTGACCATAATATCCCATAAAGAAACTATTTCTATTTCAGGTATATATGTCTTAAAGATATAATAACAAGTTGAACATGCCAATATAAAAGTGGGCTTACCCATCTGTATCCAATTGTCTTTTAAGTCTTTTATACTGCCATTAAACATATCTACTCTTCCTGACCATTCTGCAGGTGCTCCACAACATCCCAACATCAGTCCCACACTTTCATTCATATTGCCTATGAGATATTTGTAAACCTCAGGTACATATTCAGCAGCTGAGGCACTGAGCTGACAGCCTGGAAAAAACATATATTTGCTTTCATTGGTACCTGGCTGATGTCTTACCATCTTGAAATTATGACTATTGTTGTATTCCATATCCCTCAACGCAAAATCATGAGCCGAGGGAGGCATTTTATTCCTCTTAACCATACTTTGTCTTGTTTCCATAACTATATCCTTCATATCTAAACCATTTGGACATACTTCCCCACATAATCCACATAATGTGCATGAATTAATCATTTTATTTGCCCTATGATTTCCCAACACAATATTTTCATTATGATTTATTTGTCTAATATATTTCTTAGGATTTATATCAAATTTTTGCAAATGGGCACAAGCTTTTACGCATTCCTGACATTTACATTGAATACACCTATAAGCTTCATCTGAGGCCTTATCTTTAATATATTTATCATCAATCCACAAATCATAAGGACTAATCTCTGTTATATCTGTTAAATCAATCTTTAATTCTGACTCATAAGAACCTTCATTTTCTCTAGCAGCAGTCAAAGATTTTTTATTTACATATCTATCAATGGAAGTTGCCGCCCTTAATCCTGTAGATACAGATTGTATTACTGAATTATTATTATCTTTAATAAGACAACCTCCAGCAAATAGCTTATCTATTTGGGTTTTAAATGTTATTAAATCAATCTCAAGTTCTTGTGGCCAAAAAGAAGTTCCTAAATAAACTCCATCATATTTTTCCAGTATTTCATCTAAATTCAGATCTCTTCCCACATTTATATCTAGTTTTATTTCAATCTTTTTATTATAAATACTTTGAATTTCTTCTTCTAATAGGGCCTTTGGAAGTGTCTCTTCATCAAAATCCCATAGTCTCCCTCCAAGATAAGATCTAGCCTCGTATATAATTACATCATAACCCTTTTTATCTAATTCTGTAGCCACAGATAATCCACTTATCCCTCCACCTATTACTGCAATCTTAAAATGTTTTCTAGGTATTGGAAGTTTTTTATTAGGTCTAGTATATCCATACTCTACAGCTATCCTTTCTAGTTTTGATATTTGGATAGCCCCTCCCTTTTTAATCCTATTACATACATCTTCACAGGGATGGTCGCAAACCCTACACATTACCCTAGTAAATGGTATTTTTTTATTTAAGACATTATATGCCTTTTCAAAATCCTTCTTTCTAATCTCAGATATAAAAGAAAGTATATCCACATGTAAAGGACAAGCTGCACTACATGGTGCTGGACTATCTACAATACATAGTTCTTGTTTACTCAACAACTTATCTGAATCCATATCTATCCAACTTCCTTTTTATATTCTTTATATTGATTACAAGGCTATGCCTATATATTAGTTTTTATAATCTCAAAATTATAAACATAGCCTTATATTTTTATTTATTACTTATTGTTTAGCTGTTGAAGTCCAGCTAATATCTTTTCTGGTCTAGCTGGTAAATGGGTTATCCTCACATTACAAGCATTATAAATAGCATTAATTATAGATGCATGGGGTGCTGCAAGGGGCATTTCTCCAGCACCTGCTGAACCATATAGTCCATTGGGCCTTGGTGTTTCAGTATATATCAATTCAATATTGTCTGGTATATCCTTGATTTGAGGAATTCCACAACCAGTTAACGTTGTATGTCTTTTAAGGTCTTCAAAATCTTCACTTAATGCCATTCCAATACCTTGTGCAAGTCCTCCATACATCTGACCATCCACAACCAATTTATTTATAATAGTTCCAACATCGGCTACCAATGTCAACTTTTCTACCTTAGTTTTGCCTGTGTTCAAATCTACCTCAACTTCTGACATCAATACACCATACATATAACATGGGAATGGATTTCCCTGACCTGTTTCTACACTACTATCTGTACATGGGGCAGTCCATTTACCTTCATATTTTAAATCCAGTCCCTCTGCTACCATCTCATCATAACTCCTATATGTTCCATCTTCTTTTCTCATTGCATCAAGTAAATTCCTACAGGCAACTACAGTGGCATTACCTGTTAAAACATTGGATCTACTGCCTCCCGCTGGTCCACTATTGGGAGTTTTTGTCATATCATTCATGACCAATTTAATCTGTTCTGGTTTCATATTTATAGGTCTTAATGCCTCATAAGCAAAGGTCAATGTTCCTATATCTGCGCCTTGCCCATGATCTTCCCAAGAGTTTCCTACAGTTACACCTTCAGGAGTTAGTTCTGCCCAAGCCTCAGAACTATCTGCACCATCTAATCCAGAACCATAGATCATCACCGCAATACCTACTCCATATTTTTTATCATTACTCTTTTCATTTTTTTCTTTAACCAATTTTTTTGCTTCTTCATATTTGGGTCTTAATTTATTAAACATTTCTGGTAAACAAATTACATCGGGCTTACATCCTGTTGGTGTTGTACTCCCTTCTCTATATATATTTTTATATCTAAAATCAAAGGGGTCCATTCCCACTTTTTCTGCCAATTCATCTATTAATACCTCAGATGGAAACTCTATTTGTGGAGCACCATATCCACGAAAAGCTGATCCCCAAGCATGATTTGTACATACAGTACGACCTTTGCCCCTTATATTGGGTATATCATATCCAGCTCCAGCAAATTGAGCCCCTCTCATAGTTAATAAATCTCCAAATTCTGAATATGGACCATGGTCACAAGTCCAATCTGATTCCATAGCTATAATGTTACCTTCTTTATCTGCTCCCATCTTCAATGTAGTCCAAAATGGAGCTCTTTTACCTGTATATGTTATTTGTTGATGCATATCAAATTCTAAATATACAGGCCTTTCAGTGGCCAGTGTGGCAACGCCCAATAGTCCTTCCATTGTTGGGCTAAATTTATAACCAAAGGTACCACCTACATTATTTTGCACTATAAATACATCTTCTGGCTTCATGCCAACACCATCTGCTACCATAAGGGCATGAAAGTGAAGTGCAATACTCTTAGAATGAATAATAAGTTTACCGTCATCATTTACATATGCAAATCCCACATCGGGTTCCAATGGTAGATGGGGCTGCCTCTGAGTATAGAAATCATCTTCAACGACATAGGATGCCTGTTCCATTATCGGGCCCGTTTCTTTTCCTTTAGCAGCACCATTTTCAAAGTATATATTAGGTGTTCCTGGATGAATCTCTAATGCATCCTCTGCCATGGCCTCTGGGGCACTCATATACGCTGGCAATTCTTCTATTTCCACCTTCACTTTTTCTACTGCCTCTTCAGCAATTCTAGGAGTCTCTGCCAATACTATAGCTATAGCATCTCCATATTGAAATACCTTTTTGTCACATAATATAGGTCTGTCAAACCCATCTCCCTTATTAGTGGGAAATGCCAATCCATTTATTCTATTGCTTCCTTTAACATCTTTATATGTTAGTACTCTGTAAACACCCTTAACCTTTTCTGCTTCTGATATGTCTATAGATAAAATATTTCCATGGGATACCTTGGCTTGAACTATCTTAGCATGCAATGTATTTTCAGGAAGTTTCAATCCTAGATCTGCTCCAAAATCCCACGTGCCTGTAACCTTGGCAAGGGCTGAAGGTCTAATATAGTCTGAGCCTATCATTTTGGCCCCCTCTGGCAATTTATACCATAGTTCTTCTTTCCTTATCTCACCTCTCATTAATTTTGCAGCATCCATTACAGCATCAACTAAAGGTTTATAACCTGTACAGCGACATACATTTCTATGTTTCTGAAACCAATCTCTGACCTCTTCTCTAGTCGGGTCAATATTTTCGTCTAATAAAGCCTTAGCTGATACTATAAAACCTGGAGAACAAAAACCACATTGAGCCGCACCATGAACCATCCATGCAATTTGAACTGGATGTAGATTGTCTTTATCTCCTACACCCTCAATTGTAATAATCTTGGCTTCATCGGGAACTCTTTTCATTCTGGTAATACAAGATCTGACAACCCTGCCATTAAGGATAATTGAACATGCCCCACATTCTCCTTTACCACATCCAACTTTTGTGCCTGTTAAAAACATCTGCTTTCTAAGCACATCTGATAATAACGCTTCATCTTCTGTAAATATTACCTTTCTTTCTCCATTAATAATGAGTTCTTTTCTAATCATAATAAATCTCCTTCCATTTATATTTTTGATAAACTCATAACTATTTCATCAAAAACTTCTATGCTAATATATTCTAGATGCTATGTTTTTAGATAATTGCAAATATTATACCAATTATTGACTTATTGATATCAATGGGATTTAATCAATAGAATAATGACAGTGTTCATTTTTGATACGTTTCAAAATTAAAAATAGTTCGAAAATTGAACTTTGTTCAATTTTCGAACTATTTTTTGTCCACTACTATGCCCTTTTAAAACAACTTCCTAATTTTCTAATATTATATTTATCTAATTTACAATATAGTGTATTTCTTCCTATCCCCAATGCACTAGCTGCTCGGGTAATATTTCCTTCATATTTTGTTAATACCTTTATTATATGTTGTCTTTCAACATCTTCAAGTCTCAAACTTTCTTCCTTTATATTGACTACATTATTTTTACTATATCTATCTGTTGTATTAAATAAATTGTCCGGAACCATTTCTGTATTTATGATAAGCTCAACGATATTTTCAAGTTCTCTTACATTGCCAGGCCAGCTATAGTTGATGAAATTCTCCATTTGGTCTTTAGATATCTTTACATGTTTTTTATTTAACTTATTAGAAATCTTTTCCATAAAATGATCTACTAATTTAGGTATATCCTCTTTCCTCTCTCTAAGGGGAGGAATATATATTGGCAATACATTAAGTCTGTAATATAAATCTTTCCTGAAATTACCCTCTTCAACCTCCTTCTTTAAATCCTTATTAGTAGCAGCTATTATTCTTACATTGACTATATCTGGCTTTGTGCTTCCTAGTTTATTTATAACACCATCTTCAATGACTCTTAAAATCTTGGTCTGCATATCAAGGGGCATTTCACCTATTTCATCAAGAAAAATTGTACCCCCATTGGCCATTTGAAACTTTCCTGGATATCCTCCCCGTTTTGCCCCAGTGAAGGCCCCTTCCTTATATCCAAATAATTCAGATTCTATCAATTCCCTAGGTATAGCACCACAATTAACTGCTATAAATTTTTCATCCATTCTAATGCTATTATTGTGTATAGACTGTGCAAATAATTCTTTTCCAGTTCCACTCTCTCCCATAATCAATATAGTAGATTTGCTATTGGAAATCTTTTTTGCATAGTCAATAATTCTAGAAAAATTATCACTTTTCCCAATAATTTTATCGAAGGTATAGATAGCCTTTCCATTTATTAGCCTATCTTCTATACCTAAATCTAATTTTTTTTCTTGAAAAATAAATATAATCTCTACCGCATCTTCACTGGAATTATAAAAAGAATATGCAGTCAAGTTAAGCTTTAATTTATTATTTTTAGAGTTTATATATACATTATTGTTCTTAAATTCTTTACCCTTAAATAAACCAATTTTAATTTCATCAAAATTATATATTATATCGAAAATATTCATATTTTTCATTACCGATTCTTTATATCCAAACATCTTTATTGCTTGCTTATTTAATGTGGTAATTTGCCCATCTATATTTGATGTTATAATCCCTGTTTTTATAGAATCAAACATCCCTTGTATATGTTTGTTAGTAAAGTTTATCATATCATTATTTTTTTTCATTTTAAGCATTTCCTCTATTGCATTAGAGGCCGAAACCACCATACCTAGTGTATGCAAATGAACCGATTCGATATATCCAGTTAAATTTATTACTCCTACTATATTTCCATATATATCTTTAATGGGAGCAGCTGAACAGGTCCATTTATGATAAGCCTTTATATAATGGTCATCCCCTGATATCTGAATAGGTTTTTCTTCAACTAATACCATACTCATAGCATTAGTCCCAATACTTTCTTCATTCATAAAGGCCCCAGGAATCATCTTCATTCTAAATGCCTCTGACAATATATCTTCATCTCCAATTGCATTTAAAATACAACCTTCTCCATCAGTCAGTAAAGTAAAAAAATTTGATCCCTTAACAAAATCACATAATTTTTTAATAAAGGGATTTGCAGTTATTATTAATTCCCTATTTTCAGCAAACTTCTTCTGAAGTTTATCTCTATTAAATATTTTATTACTATATACTTGATCATGGGTCAAATTAAGCTTTTTACATCTCTCATGGGATTTTTTAATAGCAAATTCCTTATATTCACTTATTTTCATAAATATCCTCTCCAAATCTATGAATTTTCTCCTTTATTTTCTCAGCATTTATCTTTCTTTGTTTAATCATCTCCATGATCTGTTTATCTTTTTTAAATTTATTCAATGACCTTTGAAAACGTTCTTCTATAGATACAACTCTATTATCCATAACCATTTTGTCAGTTAGATATACTATTTCTTTTTCACTAATACCATTCTCTTCAACCCTTATATCCATATGTTCTTTTATTATCTCTGCCACATTGGGATACCCCAATTTATTTAGCAATTCCCACCCTCTATAGGCATGTCTAGACTTATCCCTTTCTACATCATGTAATAAAGCTGATGCCTCTATCAGCCTTATATTTAATTTACAACCTCTATCTATAAGGGATTTAGCAAGTTCAACAGACAAATCCTTTACTTTTTCGCAATGCCCAATTATACGTTTTGAAGCACAGTATTTATCTAAAATAGCCCTGCACTCTTCATCATTAGGTATCTGGCTATTTTTATAATATTCTAATAATTTTTTATAATCCTTGGGTGTATCCATATCTAAAAGTACACCTTGATCAACTACTTTTACATCTTGGGCATCCCTTTCATAATTGCGTAATAGATTTTTAAGCCCACCATCTTCCTTATTATCAATGATCTTTTTTATGTAATCAGATGAAATCAAAGGAGGGTGACCCCTCATTCCATTAAAATTTGGATAAATTATCCCCTTTTCGCTCTGCTCAAAGGCTCCTTTGATCTCATTTATTGTTGAATATTTAATTATAGGTATATCGACTGGTAATACAAAGAAACTATATATCTCTTTATCTAAATACTTTACTCCTTCAACAACAGAAGAATACATACCTTTAGAATAGTGTCTATTATAGATAAATTTGACCTTCAATCCTTTATAGGTATCTTTTATTTTTTCGGCATTATGGCCTATAACCACAATAATGTCTTCTACTTTGGCTTTATAAAAGCTATCTACTATATATTCTAAAGCTGTTCTATCACCAATCTTTAACAGTGGCTTAAAATCCTTCATCCTTGATGAATACCCTGCCGATAAGATTATTGCTGCTATCTTTCCTTTACTGTCCAAATATACCCCTTCTTTCTTTGAGTAAGTTAAGACCTTAGCAATAACTGATTACACTAGAAAATTTATCATTCTCAACACATCAAAATAATTGTCTGATTTGTATCTTATTACATGGGAAGATAATTGCTCTGCTCCAGGATAAAATGAAGATTTGTATGCCCTTGCATGTTCTTTATATGATATCTCTACTTCAAAGTCCTTTGGTAATTCCAATATACAAGATTTCATATCTCCTTTTAATGCCTTTTCTGCTTCATCTTTTATAATCTCCACTGCTAATTCAGGATGTATACTTATAGTAGAGTTTCCTATACCTTCTTTTACAGCCACTGTAGTTATATCCTCATTTATTCCCTTTATATCATCACACAATCCCTTATCTCCTGTTACCATAACCACTGGTACTCCCATAAGGGATGCTGCATATCCATGAAGTAAAAACTCACTGGCATATTCCCCATTTATTTTAAGATAATTTATCCCTGAGGCTGTCATAGTATGGGCCAATGGATTTTTATTGGAACCAGATGGTGAATGGTATCCCACAAATATGGCTGCATCAAAGGATTCATCCAACCCCTGTACCATTGAAAATGGATGACCACTCCATGCCCTAACAATCTTAACCTCTTTAGGCAACTCATTAAATACTATATTTCTCCCTGTTTCATGGGCATCCTTGACTAAGATTTCTCTAAAACCCATTCTCAATGCGCCTTTACACACTGCATTCACTTCATCTGTCATTTGTTGTGCAAAAAAACCATAGTCTCCATTGGATTTTTCTGTTTCACTCCAACTGGTTGAGCCTGTGACGCCTTCAATATCAGCACTTATAAATAATTTCATATAAATCCCTCCATTTTTTAGTTCTTAGCTCTTAGTTCTTAGGAAAAGCTTAGAAATCCTTTGGATTTATTCTTTACCTATTATTTGTTCTACTTATTTATTTCTACAATATCTATATTTTTCCTCTATTTATTATTCGTAGTCAACTGCTACCAAAACAAATAACACTAATCTCCTTACCACAATTTCTATAAATACATTGCGCTAATAATCTATTTCAATATAAATTTTAACAATAGTCCACCTGCTATTGCTAAACTAAAACTAGTAAATGTCCCAATCAAATAATATTCTGCAAAATCTTTATTATTAAGCTTACTGAATCTAGCCAAGGATTTAGTTGTAATAACTGCTGCAATCCCTGTTATAGACCCTTCAATATATATGGTAAGTATTAGAGCTCTCTCCATTATCCCAATATATTTTCCTATATTTACTTGCTTTTCTATTTGACTAATTTCATCTTCAAACATCTTTTCAGTATAATTAGGTATCTTTTTATAAAGAAAATCAAGAAATTTAGGTACAAATACAGCTCCCCCAAAACAAATATATGCATATATGATTGCATATATAATCTGTTTTTCTGTGAATAATTTGAAATTGGCATCTATAAAAGTATTTGAATTATTAATGACTTCTACTACATTTTGTTTGAAAGGAAATAATTTCTCTATTATTACTAATAATTTTATTATTGATCTTTCTGTAGTAAAATCAAAGGATTTCCAAATAAATATTATTGATATTATGTGTACAATCTGGTCAGTCAAAAAAAGGACTAAAGACCTCCCCATCCTCTTTTCATATTCAATGGTATTTTTTCCATCACATGTTAATCTAGCTTTGTAATAATCAACTATTACATGTACTAAAGTTATAATTGTAGCATATATAATTGTAGTAAAAAAATTATACTCTATTAGTAAAATCAATATGGCTACAAATGTTGATAATCCATGATATAAAAAACCCTTTAATATCATAGCGTCTTTTTCTTTTATCATTTTAGTAGTTTGAAATACAAAATCTGATAATATATGAGCAAAAATACTAAGTAATAGTACTCTCAATCTCTGTCCCCCCAGAGTTATATAGGTAGCTCAGGCCCCTATCTTTAATAGTCAAAACCCTTAATTTTCATTTTTCAGCATTATAACCCTGATTTTTCATTTTACATAAATTCTTTTTTTAGTAACAATGATATATTCTTTTCACAATAATCTATTGTGTTCCAATTAGATCTTTGAATGCGTTCATGGGTACTCTGATAAGTAATATTTAATAGCTTTCCAACCTTTTTAAGATTTTTATTTTTATAATAAAGCTGAATCGCTTCCCATTGTTTTATTGACCAATTGTCCATTATTTTATCAATCAAACTATATATAGTATTCAAATAAATATTCATGTTTTCATCTTCAGTAATAAATCTGGTCAAAGGCTTATCTTCATCTTTTATTTCCTCTAAAATATCCCTCACTTTATTAAATAGTGGACCATTTTTATCCCAAGAATTTTCGGTCTTCTCTACATTTTTTATCTCTCCGATGCCCACTGCTATTCTAAGGGCAAAGGGATGACATCTATATCTTAAATGTCTAAGTACCATTGGAATACAATAGACTTCATTACATATAGCTTGAATCTCATCTCCCCTTGAAATCTTAAATGGTGTTAAAAGACAATCTGAATCCATTTCTTTTATTCTATTATAAAATCTATTATCAAAATCTTCATAGTCCCTTGAACCTATTACATCAGCTGTTATAACTGCATAATTAGTAATCATAATCACTCCTTTACATATAAATTACTTTTTATTCGCCATTGATATTATATCATATTTTGTAAATATTTTACTTAAATAATATATGTGTTATCTACCAATATATTTACTATAAAATAAGCCATCTAGGATATAAACTGATTTTATATCTACCAGATGACTTATTAATATACCTATTATTTATTTCATTTTTTATGTGTTATATATTATATCAACCGCATTTAGAATATCCACAGCTTCTACATATCATACATCCACCTTCATGTTCTACTTTATTACCACATTCAGGGCATATACTGACATCTTCCACTATTTCATCACAATCTTCTGCATCACAACTACTGCATCCATTCCCATGGGGGATTTGCACCTCTTCTTCTACTTCTCTTATTATATCAGTAACAGCAGTATCCTCTATCTCTACTTTAGTATTTACTGCCCTTTCCAATGCCTTACCTATAGCATCAGGACATGACAACACTTTTATATCCTTATTATTTGCCTTTTGTCTTAATGTAGAATGACATCTAATACCTTTTAACTGTTCTATAATATATTTGATATCTATTCCTGCCCTTAAAGCTATGGATATAAGCCTACTGGTGGCCTCACTTTGACTTGGACATCCACCTGCTCTTCCTAAATTAGTAAATACTTCACAAACATCATTTTCATCATGATTTACTGTTATATATAAATTCCCACAACCAATCCTTACCTTTTCAGTAATCCCTGTAGTCATTTCTGGTCTAGTCCTTGGCTTTATTTTCTTATTGATTCTTTCATCACTAGTTACTACCTTTTCTTCTTTAGAAGTTGTGCTCAACACTTGATTTTCCCTACTGCCATCTCTATATATGGTTACTCCCTTACATCCAAGTTTATATGCCAACATATAGGTTTCCATTACATCTTCCCTTGTGGCTTCCTTTTTAAAGTTTACTGTCTTAGATACTGCATTATCTACATGTTCTTGGAATGATGCCTGCATCTTTATATGCCACTCTGGTAATATATCATGGGAAGTTACAAATATATTTTTAATATCTTCAGGAATTCCATCTATATGGGCTATACTTCCTTCTTTAGCTATGTTCTCCATGAGCTCCTTTGAGTAAATACCCCTTTGCCTTGTTAACTCTTCAAAATAACCATGTACCTCTAATAATTTATCATTGTCCATTACATTTCTTACATATGATATTGCAAATAAAGGTTCTACTCCACTACTAACACCTGCTATTATACTTATAGTACCTGTTGGAGCTATTGTAGTTCTTGTAGCATTTCTAACTTTAATTCCTTTATCTTTATATATACTATCTTTAAATGCTGGAAACACGCCTCTTTTTTGAGCAAGTTCTATGGATTTTTCCATCGCCCTCTCATCAATAAATTTCATTAATTTATGACCAAAGTCTACACCTTCATCGGAGTCATATTTTAGACCTAAATAAAATAACATATCGGCAAATCCCATTACTCCTAGTCCTATTTTTCTTGTGGATTTGGTCATATCCTCTATCTGTTTAAGGGGATATTTATTCACATCTATAACATTATCCAAGAAATGTACTGCTGTATCCACCACACTGCCTAATTTATCATAATCTACTTGATATTTACCATTTTCTTCTTTCAACATCTTGACCAAATTTATTGAACCAAGATTACACGATTCATAAGGTAATAAAGGTTGTTCTCCACATGGATTAGTACTCTCAATTTCTCCTAGTCCTGGCGTAGGATTATCATTATTAAGTCTATCTAAGAATATAATTCCTGGTTCCCCATTATTCCATGCCATATCTACTATATAATCAAATACTTCTTTGGCATTTAATTTTCCCTTTACTTCTTTTGTATGGGGATCTACTAATTCGTAGTCCTCTTCTTTCTCTACTGAATTCATAAATTCCTCTGTCATTCCCACACTTATATTAAAATTAGTTATTTCAGCAGTATCTTCTTTACATGATATAAAATTCATTATGTCTGGGTGATCTATTCTTAAAATACCCATATTAGCTCCCCTTCTAGTTCCTCCCTGCTTTACAGCCTCTGTAGCAGAGTTGAATACCTTCATAAAGCTAATAGGACCTGAAGCCACCCCTCCTGTAGATTTTACAGTGGAGCCCTTATGTCTCAATCTAGAAAAACTAAACCCTGTGCCGCCACCACTCTTATGTATAAGGGCTGCATTTTTTATAGCATCAAATATACCTTCCATGGAATCTTCTACAGGAAGTACAAAACAAGCTGATAATTGTCCTAAATCTCTACCTGCATTCATTAATGTAGGTGAGTTAGGTAAAAATTCTAATTTATCGATCACATTATAAAACTCTTTTTCTGTTTTGGCTATATTGGCTTTTTCATCATAAAATCTATCTGCTTGGGCAACATGCTTGGCTACCCTTTTTACCATATCTTCTGGTGTTTCTATTACTTCCCCCGATAAATTTTTGGCTAAATACCTTCTTTCCAATACCTTCAGCGCATTCTCATTTATCTCCATTACAAAACCTCCATAATCAATATTTAGTGCATCTATTCTTTTAGATGCACAACATATTGTATCATCCATGGAGGTTCCTGTCAAAAACATCATCAGTCTAATTTTATAATTATATTAAAATACTATTATATATCACATATTTTTATCATATTTCCTACCAAAATAATATACTAAAATTATCCTCTAGGAACTCAGATTGTTAATAAACATAAAATAAGTTAGTAGTTAATAGATAGTAGCTATTAGTCTAATAATAAAATCCATAGGATTTCAACTATCAACTACAAACTACTAGCTACGAACTACCAACTTTTTTCATAACTCTGTCATTGATCTTACAAACTTATAACCTTATAAGTCTAAAATACTATTCTTTCAATAATGCCCCTTCAGTATATCTATTAGAAGCACTCCATAAAATCCATTCCTCTAACCCCGCATCATAAGTAGCCTTTATCTGTGCCCTTACCTGCTTAGGTCCATATGTTACATAATGTTTACCATAATCTCTTTTGAGCCATGGAGCTGAAAAATCTTGAAGCCACGGTCTTAATATAGCCTTTCTGCCATCTGCATCTATTTTATCAATTCTTTCTTTAGCCCTAGACATACTTGTATTGACTATCTTATAAGGATTAGTATCAGGATAAGGCACTCCATAACTTCCTAAGGCATAATGGGATGGATAGACCATTGGGCATAAAATATCTGTACTTGTGGTCAATGTTTCCAAATGTTGACCTATATCCATATCCCCTTTAACTGTAGTAACTAACCCAAATACATCTGCTGATACATACACCCCCATAGGTTCCAATCTTTCTCTAGCATATGATAGAAATTCTGCTATTACCTCTTCTTTACTTTTATTTTTAGCCGCTTGTCCATAGTCTATTAACGCCCTATTACCATCAGTTGGAAATCTAACATAATCAAATTGTATCTCTTTAAAACCTTTTAAAGCTGCCTCCTCTGCCAGTTTTATAGGGTATTCCCATGAGGCCTTATTATAAGGATTTAACCAAGCATTCCCATTATTATCCTTCCACACAGAACCATTTTTAGATTTAATGGTTAAATCTGGTCTTTTGGAACCAGCCAATCTATCTTTAAACGTAACTATTCTAGCTATAGGATATACACCACTGTCTATGACTTGTTTCATCTTCTCATCAAAATTTTTAGCTTTAATTATCTCGTTTGCACCTATCTCCTCAGCCATATCCACATAAGATTTATATGTCAATATGCCTTTATCATCTTTTACATCAATTACCATAGCATTTAATTCAGTAGTATTTACTAGGTCCATTAATTTGGTGAATCTAGGATTATACCCCACTGTATTGCCAGTAAGATATATCCCTTTTACCTTTACCTTTTCTTTGTAAGGAGTCCTATCTAAATGAGGTTGACTTATATAGTCTTTAGTATATATGGCTCCTTGAATTTTATCATCAGTATCAGCATCTATATTATCAGTTACAGACTGAGTTTTATTGATATTAATAATATCAAACTTATTCATAACAAATATTGAAATAATTATTAATGGAATTACAAACAATAATATCTTTTTCCTCAAAATTTTCAGCTCCTCATATGTTTTTTGCTTGTTCAATATTATAGCAGTCTATATAGACTGCTATAATATTATATCTAAAATATCTTTTAATGTTTCTTCTGCATACTCCCCTTTTTTATACTTTCTTTTAGCTACTATTATATTTGGTTGATTACCAAATGCAACTATATTCTTTATTTTTTTAGGGTGTTCTACAAAACTACCTAATTCATTACAATTTTTATCAAAGAAAATAAATGTAGGTATCTTTACAACATCTGTCTTTAGATATGCCTTAAAAAATTCTTCATTTCCATCTCTTTTAACTATGGAAATTTCTATGTTTCTATTATAAGTCCTCATTTTCTCTATAATTGGTACATTAATCATACAATCTGGGCACCATATCTCTGCACAAATCAAGACCTTTATCTTTTTATTAATCTCTTTTATTCTATCTATTAAGCTAGGATTAAATTCTATATTTCTATATATTTCTAATGTCTTTTCTCTATAGGTATCACTATCTCGATTAACAAAATCTTCAAAACTGATCCCTGAATTGTAAAGACCTTTTATATCCATTTATCCTCCCCCTTGTTTAGATAAACCCCTTTATTCCTTATATTTAATTTTATGATCCGATATTATAAATTATAATATATATATTACCCTTTTACAACACAATATCTATTGGTTAAAATTGTTGTTTTTTCCTTCATCGTAAGCACATAATAGCAGCCATCCTCCCTGTTTGCCCATTATCACCTCTATATGAGAAAAACAATTCACTATTGCATTTCGTACAAATATTACTAATAGTTATATTTTCCTTTGGCACTCCTGCCTCTATTAACACTAATTCATTTATCTTCCATAAATCAATAGTATATTTATACCCTTTATCATTGACCTTATCAATAAATTTACTAATATCTTTAAATCCCTTTTTAAATTCTTCAACTACAGGTTCATCTACCTCAAAACAACATCCGCCTATGGATGGACCTATACCTATCAAGCAGTCACAAGGATCAGTATTATAGACTTCAACCATTTTTTCTATAACCTTTTTTCCTATCTTCTTCACTGTTCCCCGCCATCCTGCATGGGCTAATGCTATAACTTCATTTTTTTTATCAAGGAAGAATAAAGGCACACAATCAGCATAAAAAGTAACTAGGGTTACACCCTTTTTATTAGTAATTAATCCATCTATATCTTTTATATTATCTTTATCACTTTTTTTGTCTACAATATATATTTTGTCACTGTGAACTTGATCAGAAAAAATCAAACTGTCTTTTTTAAATTTTAAAGTATTACATAGTATATTATAGTTTTCATTAATGTTTTCATAAGTATCTTCTGTATTTAAACCTAGATTTAAGCTACTATAATATCCTTTGCTTACTCCTTTCCTTCTTGTTGTAAAAAAGACTTTTACTATATTAGTTTCATCAAATGAAGGTATGGTAAAATAAGTTAAATTTTCTTTTTCCCACATCGTAAAATTCCAATCATACATTTTATTATTCTCCCCCTTCAAATTATATAAAAAAGACACCTTCATTCATTGAAGATGTCTTTTGGTATCCAGCGACGACCTACTCTCCCATAAGCATAAGTAGGCAATCCAAATCTTTGATTTGGTTTTGGTCACTTAGTTTCTTTATCAGTGAACCCAAATCTTCTTTGTGATTTGGTGTGAATCGCTTAGTCTGACTTATCTACTTAATTTTTATTGACTATCTTATCCAGAAAATAAAAAAATCCAGCGACGACCTACTCTCCCAAGGCGTTACCGCCTAAGTACCATCAGCGCTGAAGGGCTTAACTTCTGTGTTCGGAATGGAAACAGGTGTATCCCCTTCGCCATTGTCACTGGATTTA
>NZ_JHVL01000051.1 GCF_000620125.1 Clostridiisalibacter paucivorans DSM 22131
TACAATACCTTGATAATTCTTCTTCATTCATTGTAAATGTTTCCATTACAATTTTAAGTTTATCTTCTTTTCTCCATCTCTTAAGTCGATTAGGATTACTATTGGGTATTAATTTGCCTTCTATTCTAGCTTTTCTCTTCCACCCATAGATAGTGTTTGTAGATACTCCTGTTTCCTTAGATACCTGTGATACTTTTTTATTTATTGGCGGAGATATTTGCCTTAATATATCTTCAATGTATTCTTTATTATAGCTCTTATTTTTCATATAGATTGTCATCCTTTCTTTACTCACAATTATTATAACATCTATATGACAACTATTCTAACACAGGGGGAAGGAATTAGATACGTAATAGATAAATGTCCTGCAAAAGCGATCGAGTATATTTAAAAAAATATAAAATCTGTTAAAAATAAAAAAGTCATCAGTAACAATTGTTACGTATATATGTTTGCTTATATGATAATATATATAAGATAAAAAATTTCAAGAGAGAAGGAGGAATTTAAGTGGTAGAAAAGGTTTACAATATGACAAATAGCAATGATAGAACAGTGGAAATGCTTATTTCAGATGAAAATGTACATTACTTACACATGATTTTTAATAAAGAGGAAGGACTTCCAGAACATTTTTCAAATTCTACTGTGTATATGACTGTACTGAAAGGAACACTATCTATAGGATTAGATGAACAAGAAATACATGAATACAAACAAGGAAGTATATTAAAAATACCATATAAAACTAAGATGAATGTAGGTAACAAGCATGATGAAATTCTAGAATTGATTGTTGTAAAGGCACCAGCTCCAGTTAAATAAGTATGGAGTATGATCAAAAAATTAATAGGGCTGTTGAATAATCCATGAAATATGTTATTCAACAGTTTTTTATTTATAAAAAAGAAGGCATAAATATTTATTAAGGAAGGTTATATTTGATATTCCTTTAAAGAGAAATGACCAATATGTTAAAAAAGGTACTTTAATGGAAAAGTGATTTGAACACAAAATAAAATTATAAAAATAGTAACATAAGATACCGATTTGATATATTTTTGATGATAAACTAATCGTAAATAAAGACATTATTTTGTAAAGGGAGATGGATACAACATAGATAAAAAATATTTTGATAAAAAGATACCTTATATGAGATTATAGAAAAATACAGTGAAGCCATAGCTAGAGTATGTTTTTTAGTAGGACATCACCATACATATGAAATAATTGATGATATTGATTTTCAAATTCTTGGAGAAGCAGACTTTTGGGTTAATATATACGAGGATATAATGAAAAAAGCTTCAATTATAAAAATAAGAAATAAATATTTAAAGACAAAGACAGGAAAAGTATTTTTAGAAAATTTATATTTAGTATAGCAATAAACGGTGAAGTATGCTAGATTAAAAAACAAGGCTAAAAAAGATAAAATATTTCTATAAGGATTATTTGTATGTGATGTTATTTGCTTTAAGGTGTCATGTGAGTGAAAATGATGAAGAAAGAATATATTAAAAAGATTAATAATTAATCTTGTGTGGAGGATATGGAATATGAATATTATCAATTTAAAAAGACAACATAATGACATAACCGGATTAGTGAACTACGTATTGAAGAAAATTGAAAATAATATGGTAGAACAAAATATCCAGGAAATTGTTCGAAATATAAATACCATTACTGGTAAACTAAAAATACATTTATTAAATGAAGATAAATATTTGTATCCTCATTTAATAAATAATACGGATATAACATTAGATGCATTTGGCAAGAAGTTTTTCGAAGAAATGGAAGAAGTTACTATGGTGTATGAAAATTACAAATCAAAATATAATACTGCTAACAAGATCAAACAAAATATTGAGGCATTTAATAAAGATACAAAACAAGTATTTAAGACATTGATGGATAGGATACAAAGAGAAGAAAATGAATTATATCCATTGTTAGGCTAAAATGGAAATGTAGTTTTTATAAAAACTATGCCTAATGTTTTTTTCAATTCCCTGTATAGAACGTAGAGTTTTTAATATATTACCACTTCTATCTATTTCATGAAAAGAAATGGATAGAAGTGGTAATAATCGTATTTTGTTTTTCTATGTCTGCTTATAATTTTTAGTGACCATTTAATATACATTTGAGCAATATACTTTGTTATCTGTTTTTGAATTAAATTCAATTGCATAAATTATTCATTCTTCATAAGTTTTTCTAATATTTGTATACCTATTTTTGTTTTAAAATATGGGTAAACTTCAAGTGCTTTCTTTTGAATAGACTCGTCTTCAAAGCAATTAACCAATAAATCAGCTTCTATTAATATTTGATGTTCTATTCCTTGATCAATATTATAATTATGATGATTTAATACTAAATTTAGGATAGTATTCCTATATGACGGAAGATAATTACATGTATTTAAAAAATGTTTAACTAAGGATGGAGCCTCAATTTGTTGATTTTCTTGACAAGCATCTCCGTATTTTTCTTTACAAAGCTTAATTGCTATATCATGTAAAATTGCAGCAGCGCATAGTAATTGCTGTTTTTCTGGTGAAAGGTTCTCATGTTCACCTATTAATTTAGATAGTGAATAAACCTTTAGAATATGTTGTGTTCTACGAGGATGTCCATTTTTAAATAAAACTGCCATTAGCAATAGTTGGGATTCATCATTCATCATCTTATTTTACCATTTCTAATCGAAATACATTGATAACATCTGCATCTGGGCAACAAAATCGTATATCACCATTTGAACTACAAGGTGGCATCCCTCCATATCTCAAAATATCAATATAAGGAAATGCTACATGCATAGCCATAGGACAAAGTTTTCCCCTATCTGTATCAAAATCAAATTTATCTCCAATTTTGTGTCCACGGTGGCAAGCATGTTTTCCTATACGATCAATCAATGAAATTATTATTTTATGTTTTTTCATTTTACATCATCCTTTCTTAATTTTATAGTATAAAGAATATTCAATTTTTGATGTTGCGATTGCAACGTTATTGGCTTGTATGTATAATTATTTAAAAGGGGATGTGTATTATGAAAGATTATATTGATAATATTAGTCAGTTATCGTTATTTTCAGGAATTAAAACAGAAGATTTAAATCCTATGCTTACATGCTTAGGGAGTTATATCCGTAATTACAAAAAAGGCGAATTTATTTTTTTATCTAGTGAACCTATTCAATCAGTTGGAATTATCCTGCAAGGCACTATTCACATGATAAAAGAAGATATATGGGGGAATAAAACTATTTTGGCATTTATGAAGAAAGGGGAACTCTTTGGTGAAACTTTTGCCTGTGGAAATCAACTAAATTCCGCAGTAACATTTTATGCTTCTACTAATTGTGAAATTTTGTATATGCCATTCTATAAAATAATACATGCCTGTAACATGTCCTGTGTTTTCCATCATCGTTTAATTGAAAATATGGTTCGTTTAATTGCTGATAAGAATACACAACTTATGCAAAAGTTAGAAATTATTTCAAAAAAAACTCTTCGAGAGAAAATTCTTACTTATATGTCTTTACAGGCACAGCTTCATGAGAGTAGCTATTTTGAAATTCCATTAGGTAGGTTAGAGCTTGCAGATTACCTATGTGCTGATAGAAGCGCTCTTACTCGAGAATTAAATAATATGAAGAGTGATGGAATTATTGATTTTCAAAAAAATTATTTTCATTTATTAAAAAAGCATTAGAATGTTGCCACTGCAACATCCTAATGTTTTTTTAATAAATATAATAGAATCATACTATATGTGAATAAATTAACAATAGGGAAATTGTTAATTTGAGAAAGCTGTCAATTTATTTTAGGAGAGTTATTAGGTACTCTATTAAAATTTACTTGAAATTGTTTTATATAAATAAAATAAGGGAAGAGGTGTTTTCTATGGGTTATATTGCAACAAATCTGGAGTTAGATTCCTTTATGTCAGAATTGGCAAAAAAATATCGTATTTTTGCACCTAAACGCTTTGTAAATAGTGGGATTTTTTCTGATACTGATTGTATTAGATATGGAGAGATCTCTTCAGTAAATGAAATGGTTTTTGATGAAAAATCTCAATATTCTTTCAAAGAGACCATTTTACCAATTATTCAAACCTTATTCTTTTTTACAGAAGGAAATACAAATGAAGCAGATATTCCTCAAAAGGATATTATCGTGTTCCTACGAAGTTGTGATATGCACGGAGTAAAGCGACTTGATGATATGTATCTTAATAATGGTCCAGCTGACTATTATTATCATCAGATTCGAGATAAAGTGAAATTTATTCTTATGGGATGCAAACAATCTTTTGAAAATTGTTTTTGCGTAAGCATGGGTACTAATCGTACAGATAGATATGACATGAGCATTGACCAATATGATGACATATATCGAATTGACTGTAAAAATAAAGTATGGCAAAAACAGCTTGATGATATGAATATTCCGCAAGAAGCTGTCACACCTGCATATGTCACAGAAAATTCAACTAGCGTTTCTATTCCCGAAAATCTTGATTTTACAGTAACTAAAAGTAAGATGTGGGATGAATATGATACGCGCTGTATAGGTTGTGGTCGTTGTAATTTTGTATGTCCTACTTGCACTTGTTTCTCGATGCAAGATATGTTTTATAGTGAAAATGGTAAGGTGGGTGAACGTCGTAGAGTTTGGGCTTCTTGTATGGTAGATGGATTTACTGATGTCGCTGGTGGCGGAAGCTACCGTCAGAAAAAAGGACAAAGAATGCGCTTTAAGGTTCTTCATAAGGTTCATGATTATAAGCAGCGCAATGGTTATCACATGTGTGTAGGTTGTGGGCGTTGTGATGATATCTGTCCTGAATATATTTCATTTTCAAATTGTATCAATAAATTATCTAAAGCTATGAAGGAGGTGTCAAAATAATGATACGCAATGATTATGTTCCTTTTGTATCTGAAATAAAAGATGTCATTAAACATACTGACATTGAATATACTTTTCGTATGGCTTATGTAGGAGAAGTAAAACCAGGGCAGTTTTTTGAAGTTTCTATACCTAAGTATGGTGAAGCTCCTATTTCAGTCAGTGGAATCGGAAAAGATTTTATTGACTTAACCATCAGACGTGTAGGTAAGGTTACGGATGAAGTCTTTGAGCATTATGTAGGAGATAGCTTATTGCTTAGAGGTCCTTATGGCAATGGTTTTGATATAAACATTTACAAAGGACGAGAACTTGTTGTAATTGCTGGTGGTACAGGGCTTTCTCCTGTTCGTGGTGTAGTAGATTACTTTTCAAAACATACAGATGAAGTGGAAAGTCTCACATTAATCAGTGGATTTAAAAAACCAAATGATATTTTGTTTTCAGAAGATTTAGCACGTTGGAAAGAAAGCATGAATGTTATTCTTACAGTGGATTATGCAGATGGTGATACTGAATGCCAAGTAGGTCTTGTTACAGAATATATTCCAAAACTAAAACTAAATAATAAAAATAATACAACTGCAATTGTTGTTGGACCTCCGGCGATGATGAAATTTTCTGTACAGGGATTACTTAACATTGGTATACCAGAAGAAAATATATGGGTTTCCCAAGAACGTAAGATGTGTTGTGGACTTGGAAAATGTGGTCATTGCAAAATCGGTGACGTTTATGTTTGTTTAGATGGTCCAGTTTTTAATTACACAAAAAGCAAAACACTAATTGATTAAAGGAGGCAGAAAAATGGATATCAATACTAAAATTTTAAAAAAGAATGCATTTCGTGTTACAAAAACTCGTGGCATTACTGCCTCTCGTGTACGTGTTCCTGGGGGACATCTGGATGTGAAATATCTTAGCAAAATTCAAGAAATTGCTCAGACTTATGGTAATGGAACGATCCATATTACCAGTCGCCAAGGCTTTGAAATTCCAGGAATACCTTTTGAGAAAATTCCAGAAGTAAATATTGCTCTACAAGAGTTAATTGAAGGACTTGAAATCAATCAAGAAGATGCTGGTTCTGGGTATCTGGCAGCAGGTACACGTAATATTACCGCATGTATTGGTAATAGAGTTTGCCCTTTTGCGTGCTATGATACCACCGGATTGGCTAAAAGAATTGAAAAAGCAGTTTTCCCTAACGACTTGCATTTTAAAATTGCACTTACAGGATGTCCAAATGATTGTGCTAAAGTAAGAATGCATGATTTTGGTATTATGGGGATGACATTACCTGCTTTAGATGCTTCTCGTTGTATAAATTGTGGAGCTTGTGTTAGGGTATGTAGTAAAAAATCAGTTGGTGCACTTAAAACAGAAAATTATCGCCCTGTCCGTAATGAAGAAAAATGTATTGGTTGTGGAGAGTGTGTGCTAAATTGTCCTAATATGGCTTGGTTAAGAAGTACTAAAAAATATTATCGCTTGACTCTTTTGGGGCGAACAGGTAAGAAAAATCCCCGTTTAGGTGAAGATTTTATCAAATGGATTGATGAAGACAGTATTATCAAAATTATACTTAATACCTATGATTATGTAAAAGAATATATAGACCCAAATGCACCGGGCGGTAAAGAACATATCGGTTATATTGTAGATCGTACGGGATTTGAAGAATTTAAAAAATGGACACTTAAAGATGTGTCGTTACCAGAAATAGCAGAAGTATATTCATCAATTTATTGGAAAGGTATAAAATACTAAAGATTTTATTTTATCTATAGCTGTTTTTTATTTTTGTATCTATGGATACTGAATATAAAAAAGGTTAATCATATAATTAAAACATAGATTTGTTATAGATGAATTGAAAAAAGGAGGAATAAATAATGAAAATTTTAAAAGAAATGACTATTGGTGAAGTTGTTAGAAATTATCCGGAGTGTGTAGAGGTTCTCTTTGGTTTTGGTATGGGTTGTGTAGGGTGTCCATCAGCACAAGCAGAAACAATAGAAGAAGCAAGTCAAGTTCATGGCATAGAGATTGAAAAACTTATGAAGGCATTAAATGAGGCTGTAAGATGAGGAGAGGAATAATATGAGTGCATTTTTAGGAAAAATTCATTATTGGCTATATGACAAAATTCAACTGCATGAAAAAATTATAGAGGAAATAATTCGTATATCTAAAAATAAAGGTTATAACAGTGATATGATGGTAAAAGAAAGTTATTCTAGATATGGGTTTCCTGTAAGAGGTGTATTAGAAAATGAAATAGAGCATTCTAATATTCATGGCTGGCTTCAGGAAAGAATAATAAGCGTTGAAAGCAGGTTAGCATATGTTGTAAATGAATTGTTAAAGAATAAGATTGTTAAAAGAGAAGAACTTTGTGAGATTTTTTATGAAAATGCAGCAGGTACTATGAAAGAACTTGGAGTTAATGAGGGATTGCCACAAGATTTCTTTAATTTAATTTTTGATTATATGCTTGAAGGAATGCCATGTGATAGAGTAAATGAGATCATTGAAAACAATGAAACGATGATTCAGTGGAAAACTATAAGAGATATTCATAAACAATATTGGGATGCAGCTGGGGGAGATGTTAATAATTTTTATTCATTAAGAGATGCGTGGATTAATGGATTCTTAGAAGCTAGTGGTATGGAATATAAATATACTAGAACAGAAGAAGGTATAAATACAATAAGGCAGGTGTGATTATATGGATGGCATCGAATTAATGGTAGAGGAACACAAAAATATAAAGAGAATGCTCAAGGTAATTAGAAAAGCTTGTATAGATGTTATGAATGGAAAAGAAATAGATTTTAAAGATTTTAAAAACATGATTGATTTTGTAAGAAATTATGCAGATAAGCATCATCATGAAAAGGAAGAGAAGATTTTATTTAACAGAATGGTAGATGAAATTGGTGGCACGGCCGAGAAAATAGTCAAATATGGAATGCTTGTCGAACATGATTTTGGAAGGATGTATATGAAGGATCTTGAAGAAGCTCTTGATAAAGCTAACGCAGGTGATGATGAGGCAAAGCTTGATGTAATAGCAAATGCTGTATCATATACACATTTATTATCTAGACATATAGATAAAGAGGATAATGTTATATACTCTTTTGCTAGGAGAGAACTTGGTAAAGAAACATTAAATAAAGTCAATATGGAGTGCGATACTTTTGAAGAGGAAAATATTAGATTGGGAGTACAAAATAAGTATATTAAAATGTTAGAAAAGTTGGAGGAAAAATATAAGTAATGTAGAGGACTGAGTTGAAATGGTTTTTTATGATGATATTTCAAAATATTATGATAGTATTTTTCCAATTTCAAAGGATACTGTTGAGTTTATAAGGAGCGCAGTAGGAATTCCTCCGAAAGGTGTCCTTGATGTTGCTTGTGGTACAGGAGGATATGCAATGGAGTTGGATAAGTATGGTTATAATTTAATAGCAGTTGATTTAGATAGTAAAATGATTCAAGAATTAAGTAAAAAAACAAATAATCTAGGAAGTAAAGTTAAGTTTTTGCAAGCAGATATGATAGATTTGTTTGATAAATTTGAGAAAGCTACATTTGAAGCTATATATTGTATTGGTAACTCATTGGTTCATCTGGATAGTTTAAGTCAAATTAGAGATTTTTTTATAGATGTCCGTAAGTTACTAGTAGAGAATGGAGCATTTATTTTTCAAATAATTAATTATGATAGAGTTATTTCAAAAGATATTAAATCACTACCAACAATAGTTAATGAATTGGTTCCTTTAAAATTTGAAAGGATTTATGACTACGAAAAATCAAGAAATAAAATTATATTCAAAACTATTTTATCAGTGCCAAATAAAACAATAAAAAATGAAATTAATCTTACTCCATTAATGCATGATGAGGTGATTTTTTTGCTAAAGGGTGCTGGATTTAAAGAAATTAATACTTATGGAGATTTTAAGAAAAACAGTTTTGATAAAAACAATTCCTATTCGCTTATAATAGAGGCAAAATAAAAGAGACGTAGATGTCTCTTTTACTTTGCCTAATAATCACAAAAACTTTTAAGTACGTCAATATTTTTTATTTTAAATGTGGACAAATGAAAATCAATAATACCCTCATCACGCAGTTCACATATTTCTCTAGACAGAGAGGGGCGTGATACATTTAAAAAATCAGCAAGTTCATTGCGTTTTAGGGGTATGGTTAAGGTATTATTTTTGGCATTTTCATATTGATCTAATAAATACAAACAAATTTTACTTCTTATACTTTTAAGCGAGAGGTATTCAACTTTTTTATTTAGCATTAAACCTTTATCGGATATTACTTTTATAAAATTCCCAAGCATTAAAGTATGCCAAGAACAATTTTTACCGCACCTAGCTATAAGACTTGAATTGGTAAAAAATAAAATCTTACAAGATGATTGTGCCATTACTGTTACTGGCCATATTTTACGGCTTGAAAATACAAACATTTCACCAAATAAACCGCCTTTTTTTATTAGAGACATTACAACTCTGTCTCCTTTGGCATTTTCTTTAGTGATAATTACTTCCCCTTCTAAAACTAAACCAAATCTATCAATTGTTTCACCAGAACTTATTATGAACTCATTCTTATTATAATCATATATCTGGGGCGTTAAGCAGTGGAAAAGCGAAAATATTTCGTCAGTATCTATACCATGAAATAAAGGCGATTTTTTAATTACATTAATATATTGATCTATCATAAAATCCCATCCTTTTGTATCCTCAGATACCGAATTGTCTTAATAATTATAATATAATAATCACATAGAAATAACAAGACTTCAATTCGAAATAAGATAATAAATTAGGAGGTATATCATGTCAAATATGTTTTGTTTTTAATGTCAAGAAGCAGCAGGGGGAAAAGGCTGTACAATAAAAGGGGTGTGTGGTAAAACTTCAGATGTGGCAAAAGCTCAAGACTTATTAGTATATGCAACAAAAGGATTAGCGATAGTGAGTAATGAGGGAAGAAAGGTTGGCGTAATTGATGCCAAAGTGGATAAATATATAACAGAAAATTTATTTTCTACAATAACTAATGCAAATTTTGATAGAGAAGTTCTTTTAGATAGAGTAAGGAAAACTTTAAAATTAAGAGAAGAATTAAAGCATAAAGTTGTAAATGCTGGTGGACAAATTGGAGAAACTAAAGATCATGGAGGATTCTTTAAGAAATTATTTGGATTGGCATCAAGTAAAGTTGTTATTCCTGATGCTGTAGCATGGCTAGAGGACAATGTTAGCAGGTTTGAAGCAAAAGCTGAGACGGTAGGAATATTAGCAACTAAAAATGAAGACGTAAGAAGTTTAAGAGAACTTGTTATCTATGGACTTAAGGGTTTATCAGCATATATGAAGCATGCTATGAACTTAGGATACAATGACGTAGAAGTTCATGGGTTTATGGCTAAAGCTTTAGCTGCTACCTTGGATGATTCACTATCTGTGGAGGAGTTAGTAGCACTTGCATTAGAGGCAGGAAAATATGGTGTAACTGCAATGGCTTTACTTGATAAGGCTAATACTGAAACTTATGGAAACCCTGAAATTACAAAGGTTGATATTGGAGTTAGAAAAAATCCTGGAATATTAATTTCTGGACATGATTTAAAAGACCTTCAAATGTTATTAGAGCAAACAGAAGGAACTGGGGTAGATGTTTATACCCACAGCGAAATGTTAGCCGGACAATATTATCCAGCATTTAAGAAGTACGATCATTTTGCAGGAAACTATGGAAATGCATGGTGGAAGTAAGGGGAAGAGTTTGAAAAATTTAATGGAGTAATTCTAATGACTACAAACTGCGTAGTTCCTCCAAAAGATTCATATAAGAAAAGGTTATTTACAACAGGAGCTACAGGCGTACCAGGTTGTAAGCATATTGAGGCAGATGAAAATGGAAATAAGGATTTTTCAAAGCTGATTGCTTTGGCTAAACAATGCAAAGCTCCAACCGAAATAGAAAAAGGAGAAATTATAGGTGGATTTGCACACAATCAAGTGTTAGCTCTTGCTGATAAGGTTGTAGATGCTGTTAAGACTGGTGCTATAAAGAGATTTTTTGTAATGGCTGGTTGTGATGGTAGAGCAAAATCAAGAAATTACTATACTGAATTTGCAGAAAAACTTCCAAAGGATACGGTTATATTAACGGCAGGATGTGCAAAATATAAGTATAATAAATTAAGTCTTGGCGATATTGGTGGACTCCCAAGAGTTTTAGATGCAGGACAATGTAATGATTCATATTCATTAGTTGTTATAGCATTAAAACTCCAAGAAGTATTTGGACTTGATGATGTAAATAAACTTCCTATATCATATAATATAGCCTGGTATGAGCAAAAGGCTGTAATAGTATTGTTAGCATTACTACACCTTGGAGTTAAGAACATTCATTTAGGACCAACCCTTCCAGCATTCCTTTCACCTAATGTGGCTAAAGTTTTAGTAGAGAATTTTGGAATAGCAGGAATAGGAGCTGTTGAAGAAGATTTGAAACTATTTTTAGGATAAATATCTTTCTTGTCAAATTAATTACGTTAGGAACTAAGCAAGATGAAATACTAGAATTGATTATTGTAAAGACATCAGCTCTAGTTAAATAAGTATGTAGATAGGATTAAAAGCTTAAAAGAACCGTTGAATAATCTATAAAAATATATTATTCAACGGTTCTTTTTATATAAAACCACTGGTGAAGATTAGACAATAAAGTTTATAAATAATTATAAACTCACTATATTATAATAAATTTGTACTCATGTTGCGGTAGCAACATCAATTATTATTATAAAGGTTATACTTAAATTAGTTAGAAATAAGGGTGTTTTCAAATTGTATAAACCTAAAAGTACTTTAATTGATAGAGATTCATCTATAAAAATATAATTTAGACAATATTTTTTATTGATAGTATAAAGATATAAAAAATTGGAGGGAATTATTTTGTATTATAATATTTCAGAAAATCTTTATGTACTTGGAAAAGTTATTATTAAACCTGATAAGCAATTTTCATTTCTTTCCTATCTGCTTACTGGAGAGGCAAACATTTTGATTGATACAGTTCCAGTTAAGTATACAGAACAATTTTTACAGGATATTGAAGATATCATTGGAACAGCTCAACTAGATGCTATCATTTTAAATCATTCTGAAGAGGATCATAGTGGAGCATTACAAGCAATAGTTGAAAAGTATCCCAAAACACCTATCTACTGTACAAATGCTTGCAAGATACGATTATCCAAAACACTTCCATATATAAATTACCATAATATTTATAATGGAGAAATTCTAAATATTTCAACGTATGAATTTCAATTTTATGAAACTCCTGGATTACATTGGGACGATAATATGGTTACATTTTTAAAATCAAAAGGAATTTTATTTTCAAACGATTTATTTGGGCAATATGCAGGGGCAGAGCCGCCATTGGATTTGGATTATTCTCTGGAAGATATTCTTTATTTAGCAACATCTTATTACAAAAAAGTATTTTCAAATGCAACATTAGAAGAAAAAAAGGTTATTGCTACATTGAATAATCTTCCTATTAAAATGATTGCTCCTGGTCATGGTGTGATTTTGAAAGATTTTCTTTTTGATATTGTGAATTACTATATGGAGAATATTAAGTAGTAACCATCTATAAAACAACAACATATATAGATATACGAAAGATATATGTGTACGTGGATATTATTAGTATACAATTTTAGAGACAGGTATCAGTGTAAAGCTACAATTTTGTGAAGATAAATTATAATTAATATAGATTAGATAAAAAAATCTAAAGAAAGGATATTTAAAAATGACCCATATCTGTTGTATTGAATATGCAAAGAAAGATTTATTTGGGGCGATTGTAGGTCTTGCTCGTTCTGTTGAAGGAAATAAAAATCGTCCTACTGAAAGTACCCATAATGCCTTATTGTTAGGATTACGTATGTTTATTTCCGACAAGGAATATACTTATCTGGAAATTAAAAATCATATTGAAATTTTGCATACCGAAAAATTTAAATTAGTTAATCGTTGTTTAACATGTATTAATCCATGTGGACGAAATGATGATTATGATGTGGCAAGACTAGATGATTTAAAAACAGAACTAAAAGAATGGAAATATACTTTGTTATCCAGCATTATGTCCATGGAACCGATCTTACGAAATATGACAGCTAACAGATATTGTTATGAAGAAACAATTATGTTTTTGTATGATGCACTCTTTATCATCGGATCCGAGTGTGATAAAAAGGAAATTTGTCATATGTTGATGAATGGTGGAAGAATTTATCAGAAAATATTTACCGAATATTTGAATGCTTGTAAATAGGAATTTAATACTAGAAAAAAAGATTATGGAAATTATAAAATAAAGAATCATGGATAAATCATTAAAGATTATTGAGAGCGTGTAGAAATTTTATTTGTTTTTTTTAGTATGGAGGTGTACAATCATATGCTTAATAATGTCACATTATATATTTCCTCGTGTACAGGAAATACTCAAAAACTTGCACAAGCAATTCAGACAAGACTACAACATTTTTCTTACCAATTGACTGTTCAGAAAAGTAGTAAAAGTAATGCCTTATCAAAAGATGATGATTTAATCATTCTCTGTTTTTGGTGTAGAAAATCTACCCTTGATTCTCGCAGTAAAAAGATTATAGATATGTGTCAAAATAGAAAAATACTTGCTTTTGGGACAATGGGAAGTTATCCAAACAGTACTTATGGACAAACGGTAAAAAGTAATGTTTTCGATTATATAAGCAAAAATAATCAATGTCTAGGTATATTTTTAAGTCAAGGAAAAATACCTCCAGAAAGAACACAAAAAAGAAGGAAACTACCACCAGATCATCCCCATTTCCTGGATGAAACAGGTGTTGAAAGACATTTGGCTTCACGGATACATCCAGATGTAAAAGATTTACAAAATGCTGTTAATTTTCTTGAACATACATTAAAAAAATATTATGCTTATCCTATTTCTATAGCTGTTTCCACATGTATAGATGGCGAACCTTGTATAAAATGTGGATTATGCTCCAGTGTATAATTATTAATAATGGAGAGTTATCTGGCAAGTGTTGTGGTAATCTTGTATTCTTTTGATTCCTACATATGTATTGCTTACATAATTTAAAAATTCGAAAAATTGAATAACCGAAAGAAATGAGGGTATATATGAATGAAAGATGTAGTTGGAGTTTTGCAATGAGCATTTTTTAGGATGAATATTCTCATTGCAATATAGTTACTGGAATCACATCTTGTCATTATTTTGAACTAGAAAATATTAAACTAACAGGAAAAAGTTATTAAATAATTGATAATGGTATCATAGGATACCGAGTTTATATTAAAAATCATTTATTATAAAGGTATAAATTCATAATAATTTTTTAAATTTAAAGGAGGTTTTTAAATGAGTATGTTTTGTTATCAATGTCAAGAAACTGCTAAAGGGACAGGCTGTACAATTAGAGGAGTCTGTGGAAAGACAGACAAGGTTGCAAATTTACAAGATTTAATGATCTATACCCTAAAAGGAATTGCCATACTTCAAGAAAAGGGATTAGAAAAAGGGATTAGATTTTCTAAAGCGAATCATTTTATGTTAAATGGATTATTTATGACAATTACTAATGCGAACTTTGATGATGCTGCATTTGTTGAAAAAATAAAAGAAGCTATAATACTTAGAGAAGAAGTAAAGAAAAAATTAATAGATCAGGGAGTAAATTTAGGAGAGTTATGTGATGCGGCTACTTTTGAAGTGAAATCAGATTCAGAAATTTTTGCAAAGGCAGACTCTATTGGAGTAGGTATATTAGCAACAGAGAATGAAGATGTACGTTCTTTAAGAGAATTAATTACTTATGGACTCAAAGGGATGGCAGCTTATGCTGAACATGCACTTAATTTAGGAAAAGAAAATGAAGAAATTTATGATTTTATTGTAAAGGCTTTAGCTTCTACATCAAATGATGCATTGAGCGTAGATGATTTAGTAGCGCTTACTTTAGAAACAGGAAAATTTGGAGTGAATACTATGGCTATGCTAGATGCAGCCAATACGGGTGCATATGGAAACCCAGAAATCACAGAGGTAAATATTGGAGTTAGAAGTAATCCTGCTATATTAATATCAGGACATGATTTGAAAGACTTAGAAGAACTCTTAGAACAAACAAAGGATACAGGTGTAGATGTTTATACCCATGGGGAAATGCTACCAGCTCATTATTATCCATTCTTTAAGAAATATTCAAATTTTGTAGGAAATTATGGAAATGCATGGTGGAAACAAAATGAAGAATTTGAATCCTTCAACGGACCAATATTATTTACAACAAACTGTATTATACCACCAAGAGAAAGCTATGCGGATCGAGTTTATACTACAGGTGCTACTGGATATCCAGAATTTAAATATATAAAGAATAGAGAAGATGGTAAAGCGAAGGATTTTAGCGATATTATAGAGCATGCGAAAAGATTACCAGCACCTAAAGAAATTGAAAATGGTAAAATCGTTGGAGGTTTTGCTCATGCACAAGTATTTGCTTTAGCAGATAAGGTAGTAGAAGCCGTGAAATCTGGAGCGATTAAAAAATTCTTTGTTATGGCTGGCTGTGATGGAAGGATGAAGTCAAGAAGCTATTATACAGAATTTGCAGAAAAATTACCCAAAGATACAGTTATATTAACAGCAGGATGTGCTAAATATCGCTATAATAAGCTTGATTTAGGTGATATTGGTGGAATTCCAAGAGTTTTAGATGCAGGTCAATGTAATGATTCATATTCACTAGCGGTAATTGCTTTAAAGTTAAAAGAAGTCTTTGAGTTAAACGATGTAAATGAATTACCTATTGCTTATAATATTGCATGGTATGAGCAAAAAGCTGTGATTGTACTTTTAGCATTACTTTATTTAGGTGTAAAAAATATTCATTTAGGACCAACGCTACCAGCATTCCTTTCACAAAATGTAGCAAAAGTATTAGTAGAGAATTTTGGCATAGCAGGGATAGGAACTGTTGATGAAGATTTAAAAATGTTTTTAGAATAATATATACTGATCCAAGCATTAACGAAGAAATGAAACGTTAATGCTTGGATTTTGATTTTTTAGATTAATTATGTAAAATATTTATCAAAGCATCTTCACTTAAGATGACAATTTTTCTGTTTTCAATATCGATAATTTTTTGATTACAAAGAATTTTTAATTCTCTAAATAAAGATGGTCTAGACACATTTAGGTGTTCGGACCATCTTTTTTTAGAATAAGGTAATTGAATAACATTATTGTGTCTATATTCATCCATCAAATAAAGTAATGAAAATGCGATTTTCTGTTGAATTGAGGAATAAGATAATAACTCTGTTTTTAGGTTTAATAAAAGAACTCTATTAGAAAGTGAAGTTAAAAAATTAGATAGTAAATAGGTATCACTGTTTAGTAAATAAAGCATATTTTCTTTATTAATGATAAGAATTTTACTTTTTGTTTTTGAGAATATATTACAAGGATATGTATTTGTTTTTGAAAAAACGGAGCCTTCTCCAAATAAGTCTCCTTCTTTTTTGTAGAGAATAGTTACAATTTTTCCAGAAGCTAAATTTTTTTGTACTTCAATGCAACCTTCTAGAATAATTCCAATATATTCAGCTGGCTGCTCTACACTAAAAATTAAATCTCCTTTATCATAGGATTTTATAATGTATTTAATTGAAGATAAAATATTGTTTATTTCATTTTGTGTCTTATGTTTGAAAATAATTGATTTAGAAAGAAAGTTAGCAATATTTTTCATCACGACCTCCTAAATTCTAAAAAAATTTTAAAAAGAGTATCTCTAGATACATGTAATATAAAATTATTATACTATAATGATAATGAAAAGTAAATGAAAAAGATAATCAATATCAATAGAAAGGGAGATAAATTAGTGATATATAGTATTGGAATAGATATTGGGTATGCTACATTAAAATGTGTGGTATTAAACAATAAAAAAGAACAAATTTTTATTAACAGCACTTTTCATCATGGAAATATAAATCAATTATTAATTGAACAGTTGAGCAATATTAAAAAAAAATTTAATACGAAAAATTATTATGTAGGAATTACCGGAAAACATGGAAATATTTTAAGACAAAATCATATAACTGATATCTCATCACTTATAGAAGGGGTTTTGTATAAAAATGAAAAAGTTCAATCTATTATAGAAATCGGAGCTCAAAGCTCTAGATTTATTACAAATTTTTCAAAAGATAATAGAACAAATATTAAATTTTCTATGAATTCAAGTTGTTCAGCTGGAACCGGATCTTTTTTAGAGGAGCAAGTATCAAGACTAGGGATTAAATTAGAGGAATACTCAAGCTATATTCAAAAGGCTACTAAAATACCTAGAATTGCAGGACGATGTAGTGTGTTTTCTAAGACGGATATGATTCACCATCAACAGGATGGGGTTAAAATTGAAGACATATTGCTTGGGCTTTCTTATGCCCTTGTTAGAAATTACAAAGGGAATGTTGTACAGCGAATGAATATTAAAAAACCAGTTATGTTTGTAGGTGGGGTAGCAAACAATGAAGGTGTTGTAAATGCATTAAAAGATATTTTTCAGTTTTCTGATGATGAACTGATTGTGACGAGTGATTGCTCAAAAATAGGAGCTTTAGGCGCAGCTTTGTTAGCCATAAATAAAAATATGCTATGCAATCTTCAAAATTTATTGAATGAGTTAGAATATCTTGATATAAGAAATGAAGATGTAAGTTTTTATGAACCTCTTAAAGGATATGGCGAAAATGATTATGAAAATAAGCATGTTTGTAAAATTGTAAAAAAAACAATGGTTGATGGCTATATAGGAATAGATATAGGATCTACGAGTACGAATCTTGTATTAATTGATAAGAATAAAGAGGTTTTATCCTATAGATATTTAAGAACGAAAGGAGATCCTAAAAAAGCTGTAGATATAGGAATACAATCTATTCAAGACGAATTCGAGGGAAAACTTAATATAACAGGGATTGGTACAACGGGTTCGGGTAGAATGATGATTGGCAAGAAGATAAAAGCAGATTTAATTGTAAATGAAATTACAGCACAGGCAAAAGGGGCTATTGAAATAGACAAAGATGTAGATACAATCTTTGAAATAGGCGGGCAAGATTCAAAATATATAAAGGTACAAGATGGTCGTGTCATTGATTTTGAAATGAATAAGATTTGTGCTGCAGGAACAGGTTCATTTATTGAGGAACAAGCAAAAAAATTAGGAATTCCTATAGAAGAATATGAAAAAATTGCTTTAAAAGGAAATAAGCCTTTGAATTTAGGTGATCGGTGTACGGTTTTTATAGAAGGCAATATTTCAAAGGCAATAGCTCAAGGAAAGAGTAAAGAAAATATTACGGCAGGGCTTAGCTATTCTATTGTAAATAATTATTTAAACAAAGTGGTTGCGAATAAACTCATAGGCAATAAAATTTTCTTGCAAGGAGGAATTGCATACAATCAAGCAGTAGTAAATGCCTTTAGAGCAGTACTTGGCAAGGAAATTTATGTACCACCTTTTTTCAGTGTTACAGGTGCTTATGGGGTAGCATTATTAACAAAAGAAGAAGTGGAGAATAAAAAAGATGAAAAAATCAGGTCTACTGAATTACCAGATATGGAAAACGAAATAAAAGAGTTATTTTTAAAAGGTTATACAGAAAACATTGATGATAAAAAACTTACTATAGGAATACCTAGAGTTTTATTTATTCACAAATTATTCCCAATGTTCAATGAATTTTTTAAAGCTTTAGGATTTAATGTTTTACTGTCAGAAGAAACCAATGAAGAAATCATTGCATTTAGTCAAGAGTATGCATTAGATGAGACTTGTTATCCAATAAAATTGATTAATGGCCATGTGGCAACCCTTATTCATAAAGATGTAGATTATATATTTTTACCTAGCTTATATACTATGAAGCATCCAGTATCTAAAACAAGAGAAGATTATGCATGTGTATATATGCAGACTGCACCTCAGATTGTAGCAAAGACTATGAACTTAAAAGAGAAAGGGATTCAACTCTTATCTCCTGCATTGTCTTTCAAATTTGGTAAAAAATATATGATGCAAACTTTAATGGAGTTAGGGAAAAAACTTGGAAAAAATAAATTTCAGACTACATTGGCATTGACAAAAGGAATGAAAAGATTTAAGCAATTTGAAGAAGAGGTTGAAAAACTAGGAAAAGAGTTAATAGATTCCCTTAAAGAAGATGAAAAAGCATTTGTTATTATTACAAGAGCTTATGGGATAGCAGATCAAGGGCTAAATATGGAAATTCCAAGAAAGTTGAGAGAAAGGGGGCATAAAGTACTTACTTTATCCAATCTTCCAGCGCACAGCTATGACTTATCTGATGATTATCCCAATATGTATTGGCCTTTTGGTCAACATATTTTATCAGGAGCAAAGATCATAAAGGAGAATAAAAATCTTTATGCTATATATCTTACAAATCATGGATGTGGACCAGATACTATATTGAGTCATTATTTCAAGGAAGAGATGGGAGATAAGCCATATTTGCATATAGAGGTAGATGAGCATGCATCAAATGTAGGTGTGATGACTAGATTAGAAGCGTTTATAGAAAGTTTGAAAAATAGCAAAATAGATAAAGAAATAAAGAAAAAAGATAAAAAGAGAACAAACGAGTATAAAAACAATAAAAAGTTGTATATACCTTATATATATCCATATAGTCCTTTATTACAAGGAATATTAAAGAAAAAAGGAATAGATGTAAACCTTCTTTCACCTATGGATGAAAAATCCTTAGAAATAGGGAAAAAGTATGCTATATCAAAGGAATATCTATCTTTAACAGCTTTATTAGGAGATGTATTTTCACAAATTCAAAAAATAGATCAAATAAATGGATGTATATGGGTGCCTCAAACAGAAGGAAGTGAAACCTTTGGACAATATGGTAGATTATTAGAGCAAAAAATCAAACTGGAAGGCTATGAGGATATTGAAATTGAATCGCCATTTATAGAAGATTTATTAGAAGATAAAAAGTATGGGGAAGATTTTTCGTTAATATTGATTGCAGGGGATATGATTATGGCTGCAGATATAGAAGATCGTCATGAATACCTAGAAGAAATATTAAAAGCGATCGAATGTGGAAATTTTAACGAAAGATTATTGATAAGAATAGCCAATTGTATTTATAAAAAATTATCAGAAAGAAAATATGAAAAATCAATTTATGCATTGGGAGAATTGAGTATAGTATTTAACCCTGTACTCAATCATCATCAACTTGAAAAATTAGAGGATAAAAATAAAGTTTATTATGAACCTGTTTCTGAAGTCATGTATTTTGAATGGATGGATTTTTTAAGAAAAGAAAAAAGAAAACATCCAATAATAAAAGATATTTTGATAAAAATGAAAAATATTATAAACCAGGTTTCTAAAGCACTTGGAGAATACAGTCCATTTGATAAAGATATAGATGAAATGATAAAAATGGCTGATAGAAAATTACCGTTATACTGTGGAGGAAATGGAAGATATAGAATGGCGAAATCATTAAGAGGTTTAGAGAACATTCATGGCATACTTCATTTGAATTCAATGTATGAAAATACGGGAACTATATTAAAAATTTTGAAGGAGCAAGATGAAAATGTCTCCACGAAGCCTACTATAGAATTATGCTTTGATGGGAGTTCACATAGTGGAAATGATGAAAAAATTCAAAATTTCATTTATTATATATAAAAAATGAGGAGGAATAGAAATGCAAGAAAAATTTTTGAAGAACATACCTTTTGAGGAAGTATTGGAGTTAAAGAGTTTAATAAATTATGCAGAGGGAAGGGTAAGTAGTAAAACTCTTGTACAAAGGAATGATTTGAGTATCACATTGTTTGCCTTTGACAAGGGGGAGGGATTAAGTACCCATTCTGCCCCTGGAGATGCAATGGTATATGTTATAGAAGGTAGTGTGAAAGTTACTATTGGACATGATACAGAAGTTGTATTGAAGGAAGGGCAGATAGCAGTTATGCCTGCAAATATTCCACATGCATTAGAGTCTATTGAAAAATATAAAATGTTGCTTATCGTTGTAAAGCCTCAAAAAGTTAAATAATAGATAGGAGTGATAATTGTGACAGGAAAATATATTAAAAATATTGATTTTGAGGAAATATTGGATTTTAAACAATTAATTGATTATGCAGAAGGTGGCATAGAAAGTCGTACTTTTGCACAAAGAGAAGATTTTAGTATGACTTTATTTGCTTTTGAACAAGGAGAAGGAGTAAGTGCTTTTTCAATGCCTGGTGATACAATGTTTTATATAGTCGAAGGTAAGTTAGAAGTGATTATTGATGAAGACAGGAGATTTCTTCTTGAAGAAGGTGAATCAATTGTTGTACCTACAGATAAATTGTTTAGTTATAATGCATTAGAAAAGTCAAAATTGTTAATTATTATTGTTAAGGAACAAAAATATGGAGTGAATAAATTATGAAAAAAAAGAGTATATTGATTTTGATTGCAATATTGTGTAGTGCGATGATTTTTGGTTGCAGTCAATCACAAAATAAAGATAAGGAAATAATAAATGAAACGCCAAAAGAAGAAATAAGTATTATTATGAGTGGACCAAAGGCACCACCTACATTTCCTTTACTTAGAATGATGGAAACAAATGCATTAGGAGAACATGTAAAAATCGATTTTAAAATATGGAATAGTGTAGAAGAACTATTGGCTATGGCTACTGGTTCAGAACATGGCTTTTTAGCGGTACCTGTAAATACAGCTGCTAAGCTATATAATAAGGGTGTGGATATAAAGCTTACAAATGTAAATACTTGGGGAGTGATGTATTTATCAACTACAGATCCTAAATGTAATCAATGGGAAGATTTAAGAGGTAAGAAACTGTATATTCCTTTTAAAAGCGCTCCACCTGACATTGTGACACAATATTTATTAAAAGAACATGGATTAGAAGTTGGAAAAGATATTAAAATAATTTATTCAACACCATCAGAAATTGCACAGATGGTAAAGGCAGAAGAAATAGAATATGCTATGAATATAGAACCTTTTATAACTGCAAGCAAAATAGACAATAAAAAGGTAAGAGTAATTTTTGATTATATGGATGAATGGAAAAAAATAAAAGGAACTGAATATGATATTCCGAATGCAGGGATTGTTATAAACAATAAATTATTGAAAGAAAATAAAGAATTGGTGACATTATTTGAAGAGGAATATGAAAAAGCTCTCATATGGACACTAAAAAACCCTAAAGAATCAGGGGAATTAGTGGAAAAATATCTAGGGCTAAATAAAGATTTAATAGAAAAAGCTATACCAACTTTAGGACTTAATTATAAACAGTCTAATGATGGTAAGAAGGATTTAAATGAATATTATGAAACACTTTTAAATTTTAAAGCAGATAGTATTGGAGGGAAAACTCCAAATGAAAGCTTCTATTACGAAAAATAATAGAGATATTTTTAAAACAATTATTAGCATACTTGTACTTTGGGGAGGATTATCTATGATTTATTCACCAATAATTCTTCCTGGGCCTATTAAAACATTGCAAGATGTATGGAATGTCTTGATGGATGCCCAATTTTTAAATCATGTATGGATTACTTTGAAAAGACTTTGTATAGGTCTTTTTGGAGCAATTTTGTTAGGGAGTATTTTAGGGATTGCAATAGGTGAATGTAAAAGAATAAAGTATTTATTCGAGCCTGTATTTCATATTATACAGGCTACACCACCTATATCATGGTTAGCTCTTGGAATTATTTGGTTTGGATTGGATGGTCAGGCTACTGTATTTATTGTATTTATTGCAAGTATACCCATAATGATTATTAATATTGTAGAAGGGTTTGAAAATATTGATCCTAAGCTGACTGAAATGGCAAGGATTTTTCATTTTCAAAACAAGGATGTATTATTTGATATTATACTTCCATCATTGAAATCTTATTTTAAATCTGGAATAACTATAGCTGTTGGATTAGGATGGAAATTAGTGATAATGGGGGAAGTTCTAAGCTCTAGCACTGGTATAGGAGCACAAATTACGAATGCACGATTAAATATTGAAACAAGCAAGGTACTAGCATGGACTATCATTGTCATTTTATTAGGATTTTTATCTCAAAAGTTAATAGACTTTGTATTCGATTTTGGAAATAAGGGGATAGAGCATAATGATTTTACAAATGAACAAAATAGAAAAAAGTTTTGGAAGTTCTTTTGTATTAAAAGATTTTTCGCTAAAGGTTAATAAAGAAGAAATCCTTTGTATTGTTGGGCCATCTGGATGTGGAAAATCTACAATGCTTAATATTATATCAGGATATTTGGTTCCTTCTAGAGGAGAGATCGTGAACAAAAGCAAAAATATTAGTTATGTATTTCAAGAGGACCGATTGCTTCCATGGAAAAATGTTTATGAAAATATTCATATTGTAAATAAAATAGCTTCAAAAGATAAAATAAAAGCATTGATTGAAAAGGTAGAGCTTATAGGGTTTGAAAATCATTATCCTTCAGAGTTAAGTGGTGGAATGAGACAACGCTGCTCTATTGCAAGGGCTTTTAATTATGAAGCTGATTTATTACTTATGGATGAACCCTTTAAGTCCCTTGATTATAATTTAAGATTTCATATGATTGAACAACTCATAAAGCTTTGGGAAATGAAGCAAAATTCGATTATATTTGTTACTCATGAAATAGATGAAGCGCTTTTGCTTGGGGATAGAATTGTAGTTTTATCAAACCGACCTACAAGAATAATGAAAGAATTTCAAATAAAAATATCTAGAAGGAAAAGGAATTTAAAAGATAAAATACTGATGAACATAAGAAATGAGATTGTGGATTATCTTGTAAGATAATAGATACTGTATTGGTATAGATAAAGTACTAAATGCTTTTCCCAATAATGAAGAAATACTTAGTTTAGCAGAGCTTATTTAAAAGGGGTTTTGTACTAAACGTAACTTATTTCAATAACCTCTTTTTTATGTATTAACAGAAATTATAAGATTGAAGTAAGTCTTATTCTTTATTCAATGAACATAAAATAGTTACTCAAAAAGAATCAGCGATGGTTACAAGTTCAATATCCGTTACAGGCGAGTATTTGTTTCAATTTCAGAAATTGTAGTTTTTTCTAGTTCAATCCCTTGAACAGTCAATCTTGTTAATAAATCAATTTGAGTTACTTTTGGTGTTGATTTATGACGTGCTTGACGAACATGATCACCTATTAAATTTTTCATATTTTTGTTTGTTATAACAATCATGAAATAATCACCTGTATTTTTTATGTATAAACTTGATTATAGAGCAAGTTTTATAAAAATTGGGGGAAAAATCATGAAAAAATAGAGATGCGTATGCAAGAGTTAAGGTAAGAACTGAATAAATTAATGAATAAAAAAGATAGTAGCAATAAAGACAAGATACTTAAGATTAATCGTAAATTAGATAAGGTTATATATGAATATATTAGAACAAAAAAGAATTAAATTATAAAATGCCTGTTGAGTGAAATTTAGCTTGGCAGGTTTTTTGTTGTAGTACTAGAAGAATAAAATATTTAAATCTGATTTTTTATTGAAAAATATTATTAGTAGTTTAAGAATTATGACATGAAGAAAAGTAGCTCGATGCAGCAATGTCATTTAGTTAAGCAATTTAAGGAGAGTTTTATACTTGAAATAGTAAAAGGCTCTCTTTTTTCTGTAAAATTTTATAAAACCCTTGACAAATTAATAAAAAAATGTGGCGAAGCCCCTTAAATATATGATTTTAAGGAGGTTTCGCTATATGAATAATTTTGCTACAGACGTTAAAGATACTTTATTTAAGCTGATTCATGATGTATCAAATGTTTCTTTTCTATTTTGTAAAAATTCAAATACGGATTTTACAAGAAATAGAAAATTAAATTTTGAGACTATGATTCATATGATGCTTACTATGGAAGGTGGCTCTCTATCCAAAGAAATGCTTGAATACTTTAGTTTTTCCACGGATACAGCTACGGTATCTGCTTTTAATCAACAGCGAAAAAAGATACTGCCTACGGCTTTTGAATTCCTTTTTCATGAATTTAACGCTCTTTATTCAGGCACTAAGAAATATGAAGGATACAATCTCATTGCATGTGATAGATCAGATATTAACATTTCTAGAAATCCAAGTGATATAGATACCTACTTTCACTCAAAATCATCAGGTAAAGGGTTTAACCAACTCCATTTAAATGCATTCTATAATATCCTTGAAAGGCGATACACAGATGCTTTAATACAGCCAGCCAGAAAGGAAAATGAATACCGTGCTATGGCAACCATGATAGATCGCTCAAATATTAATGACAAAACAATTATCATGGCTGATAGAGGTTATGAAAGTTACAATATTTTTGCACATGCTGAGAAAAAAGGTTGGAATTACTTAATCAGAGTTAAAGATAAAAATAGTAGTGGCATTGTTTCAGGTTTTAAGATTCCAGAAGAAGGCGAATTCGATATAACAATCAATACAATTCTAACAAGAAAACAAACAAGACAGGCGGTGTTTGTCAAGTAAGTTGGAGTCTGTAAATAACTTTGTGCTTTTAGGAAGTTTAAATCCAATCTGACAATAACTATTAAATTAAATAATATAGAACAAAATTGATACTAACTTTGATTATAGAATTGCCAAAGCTATATGATTATATTCATAAAATCTTATGGTTTTGGGAATAATCTTTATTAATGAAGAAATGGTTTCTAATGATAACTTACAGAACAAAAGCATCTATTCTGTCTTTAAAGAATATCATTAGTTGATTAAGGACTAAGTCCCAGTTTTTATAGTTTCTGTTCCATTTCTTCATTACATTTTGCCCCGCCAAATAAAGCATTTTTTCAAGGGATTGATCAGAAG
>NZ_JHVL01000052.1 GCF_000620125.1 Clostridiisalibacter paucivorans DSM 22131
GGAAAAAATCATTGCAGAGATGAAATTATTAAGTTTTGCCATAAATATAAAAAAATTAAGTAATAAAATGAAATCTAATAAACTGGGTTTCGTGAAATATAAAGAGGCAATTTAATTATAAAAAATAGAATAAATAGAATAAAACTTAAAAATATTTAAGTTTTGTTTGCTATACTTAAAATTAGGCTAAGAAAAATATATTTGAATTTATTGAAACTTAGGTACTTGAGTTGTTAACTTGAACATAATAAAAGAGGCGTTTCATAACTGATTAATCAGTTATGAAACAGCCCCTTTTTGCGTTTAAAGGAAAAGAAATAATGAAATTTTTATTATGAAAGGAGTTTCTAAAATGTACAAAGTGGTAGTAAATAGCAAGTCAAGATAGCCTTAAGATAGAGCAGTTAGCACACTTTGAATATTATCCTTTTAGATTATATGAAAGGGAAAGATTTAATGAGATGGTAGAGAGTAAAAAAGGTTATAGGATTGTTGACAACATTTTGTAATTAAGATATTTTGAAATAGGGGTATATTTTACTCCAAGAAAAGTGAGAAAAAAAGTCAAATTGGCATATATTATATAACAATGAGGAGAATAAACAAGACTTTGAAAGATTTGTGTAAACAATATTAAAATATAAAGAACAAAGGGGAATATAGAAATGAAAAAAATATTATTAGTTGAAGATGATTTAAATTTAATTGATGGATTAGAGTATTTTATCAAAAAAAATGGGTTTCATGTTGATATAGCAAGAACTGTTAAAGAAGCTTTTTCTCTTTATGAAGACCATAAATATGACCTACTAGTTTTGGATTTAGCGCTACCGGATGGTACAGGTTTTGAAATTTGCAAAAAAGTGAGACTTACATCAACTGTCCCCATTATATTTCTAACAGCTTCTGATGAGGAAGTAAATATCGTTATGGGATTAGATATTGGGGGAGATGATTATATAACAAAGCCATTTAAATTAAATGAATTAATTTCTAGAATAAAGGCATTACTTCGTAGAGCAAAAGATTTTCAAAAAGAGACTTCTACAGTGTCTTCAAATGGAGTTACTATTGAGTTTTTGAACAATCGTGCTTTAAAAAATGGGCAGATTCTAGAGCTAACTTTTGCTGAATATAAATTGCTTAGTTTGCTTATGAAAAATTCAAATATTGTTTTAACAAGACAAAAGATACTTGACAAACTATGGGATGGAGATGGTGATTTCATAGATGATAACACTCTTTCTGTGTATATACGCAGACTGCGCTGTAAAATTGAAGATGATCCCAACTATCCTAAAATGCTTCTCACTGTACGTGGTATTGGCTATAAATGGAATGTGGTTAAATAAGGAGTGTTTGATCTATGAATTTGCTTACAAACAAAGATATTCGTCATTTATTTTGGATGATTTTAGCTATTCTAACATTGGCTTTATTTTTTAGCTTAATTTTTTCGCAACTGATTGTTTACGATTTTAAAGTACAGATGCTTACTCATGATTATGAGGTTGCAGGATACCTGTTGGAGCGTGGATCAAAGCCATCTAATGTTTCTGCTGTATTTGCAGCTAGAAAAACAGAAGAAGAACTTTTGTCCGGGAAAAATTTTTTGCAGTCATTAGGATATAAAGCAGATATTAATAACCAGTTGTTACCAGATACAAATACATTTATCTTAAAGTATCGTTTATATTCTACTTTATTTGTGGTTATATTTGGAATATCCATTATAATTATTTTTTTTCTATATTTTAAACGTCAGCAAAATACGATTGAAAAAGCTAATACTGCTATTAACACTTTCATGAATGGTGATGCTACAGCACGAATTGATAGTGATAAAGAAGGAAGCTTATATAAATTATTTGATTCCATTAATTCAATAATTACTTCTCTGAATGCACATGTTGAAGTGGAAAAACATACCAAGGAGTTTTTAAAAAATTTGATAGCAGATATTTCTCATCAGTTAAAAACACCTCTTGCTGCTTTAAAAATGTACAACGAAATCATACAAGAAGAAATTAACAATGAAGAAATAGTGAAAAATTTCACAGTTAAAATGGAAAGTTCTATAGAACGTATGGAAATTTTGATACGAAATCTTTTAAAAATTACAAAACTGGATACAGGAACAATCGTACTGAATAAAAAAGAAGAAAATATTCGTTCAATTGTAAAAGAGAGTATTTCCAGTCTTGAAACTAGAGCTGTAAAGGAGCAGAAAAGCATTACTCTAAACGGCTCAGATAATGCTGTCCTATATTGTGATGAGGATTGGCTGATAGAAGCCATAGGAAACCTTGTTAAGAATGCACTAGATCACATGGGAGCAGGGGAAAAAGTCGAAATTTTATGGGAAGAAACTTCTGTTATTACAAAAATAATCATTAAAGATAATGGTAGCGGTATTCATCCAGAGGATATACATTATATATTTAAACGCTTTTATCGAAGTCGATTTTCACAGAATACACATGGTGTGGGACTAGGGTTGTCTTTGGCAAAGTCAATAGTAGAAGCGCATAATGGTACTATTACTGTAGACAGCACATTGGGAAAGGGGAGTTTTTTTGCACTTAACTTTTTGAAGCTTACAAATATGTAATCCAAAATTCACCTGAGAGTAAGGTACATATGATATTTTGGTGTTAGTAACAAGAAAGGTGGTATAAAAATGAATATATTAGAAGTGAAAAATTTATGTAAAACTTTCGGAAGTGGAGACACCAAAGTAGAGGCACTTAAAAATGTATCATTTTCAGTTTCAAAAGGTGAATTTGTTGCTGTGATTGGAGAATCTGGCTCTGGAAAGAGTACACTATTGAATTCAATTGGTGCATTAGATACTCCTACTTCAGGCAAGGTTTTTATTGATGGAAAAGATATTTTTACTATGAAAGAAGAAAAATTAGCAATTTTTCGCCGACGAAATATTGGTTTTATTTTTCAGGCTTATAATTTAATTCCAGAACTTAACTTAGAGCAAAATATCATTTTTCCTTTACTTTTGGACTATCAAAAACCAGATGCTGCATATGTTGAGGAAATCTTAGAGGTGCTAGGTCTTAAGAGTAGGCGGAATCACTTACCCAGTCAGCTTTCTGGTGGACAGCAGCAGCGTGTTGCAATAGGGCGAGCACTTATTACCCGTCCTACGCTGATTTTAGCTGATGAGCCAACTGGAAATCTTGATAGTAAAAACAGCAAAGAGGTTATTTCTTTGCTAAAAGCTGCTGCTCTTAGGTATAAACAGACTATTTTGATGATTACCCACAATCAAAATATAGCTTCTGCTGCTGACCGTGTATTACAGGTTTCAGATGGTGTGCTAACTGATTTGGGGGTGTAGAGAGAATGAAAAGTTATCTTGATTTAGTTGGAGAATCCGCAAAGGTACATAAGAAAAAAAATCGAAATACAATTATATGTATTGCAATTGCTGTATGTCTGGTCACTGCAATTTTTGGTATGGCTGATATGGAGGTTCGAACTAGAAAGATAGGTGCTATCAAAGAATATGGCAATTTTCATGTTAACATCAAGAACATAGACGACGAAACTGCAAGATTGATTAGTAACCGTGCTGATGTGGCGGTTTCAGGTTGGATTCATGGGGTTCATAATGGTATGCTAAAAGAAAAGCCACTAGTCGTGCTAGGTGGTGAAGAAGCTATTTGTTATGAAATGGGTATTGATATTGAGAAAGGACATTTTCCCAAGAAGGTTGATGAAGCCTTACTTGATAGACAAGCCATGAAGCAGTTTGACATCTCTCTGGGAGATATAGTTTCTGTAACTCTATCCGAAGGAAGAACTGATAAGTATACTATCGTTGGTGTTTATAGAGACTTTGCAAATCTTAAGAGAAAAGATAGTCATGGATTGATTTTATCAAATAAAAGAATACGAGAAATTGCAGGAAATACAGATGGTAGTAGTTACTATGTTCAGTTTAAAAAAGGTGCCAATATGCGAAATGCCATTGATGAGATCAAGGCAAAATTTCAACTAATAGATAAACAGGTTTCTGAAAACATTTTTCTTTTGGCTTTAGTTGGTCATAGCCGTGATAGTTATATGGTGAAGCTTTATATGATTGCAGCTGTTTTGTTTGTGCTGGTACTAATTGCTGGAGTTTTGATGATTGCAAGTAGTTTTAATATGAGTATTCTTGAACGTGTACAATTTTTTGGAATGTTACGTTGTCTTGGAGCATCTAAAAGGCAGGTCAAAAGGTTTGTACTGCTAGAAGGTATCAATTTTAGTCTTAAAGGTATTCCAATAGGATTATTGATAGGAACAATTATAGTTTGGATGTCTTCAGGGTTTTTAAAATATGTAAACCCTACCTATTTTAGTGACATGCCTTTGTTTGCTATCAGTTGGCCCAGTATAATTACAGGAATTGTTGTAGGCTTTTTGACAGTAATACTTTCATCACTTTCACCATGCAAAAAAGCATCTAAAGTTTCTCCACTTAGTGCAGTAACTGGAAATACTAATCAAAGCAATGTACCACAGTCTAAAACAGCAGCTAAGACTAAACATGTGAGGGTGGATATTGCTATGGGGATTCATCATGCTTTTTCTAGTAGAAAAAATATTTTACTTATGACTGGTTCTTTTGGCATAAGTATTATTCTGTTTTTATCCTTTAGTGTACTGGTAAACTTTATGCATCAGGGATTAAAACCGCTAAGACCTTATACTCCTGATGTTTCTATTGTCAGTAAAGATAACACCTGTTCATTGGATATGAACTTACTTAATGAGCTGAAGGAAAACTCAAAGATAAAGCATGCTTATGGTCGTATGTTTGCATATAATATACCCATAACAAGTAAGCATTGCAGCAGTAAGATTAATCTAATCTCTTATGAGGAAAATCAATTTGCTTGTGCAGAGAAACAATTAACTCAGGGAAGCATTGATAAGGTGGAAGAAGGAACGGATAGTGCTTTGATTGTTTATTCGGAAGATTTCACTTTGGAGCTAGAAGATTCCATTACCTTAAAACTTCCTTCAGGAGAAAAAAAGATAAAAATTGGGGGGATATTATCTGATAGTCCATTTGACAGTACTTCTGGAACACAAACTGTAATCTGCTCAGAAAAACTATTTCGAGAGTTAATTGGAGAAAGAGGATATACAATTATTGATATGCAACTTGAAAAAGGTGCAAATGATGAGACAGTTTCCTGGATACGAAGTTTAACAACATCGCAAATGCAGCTTTCGGATCAGCGACAAAGCAATGAGGAAGGTAAGGCTGTATTTTATTCTTTTGCAATCTTTATCTATGGATTTTTATTGCTTATTGCATCTATCACAGTTTTTAATATTATAAATAGTATAAATATGAGTGTTACAGGGCGAATGAATCAATATGGTGTAATGCGGGCAGTAGGCATGTCTGGAAAGCAGCTTCAGCGCTTGATACTTGCTGAATCTGGAACTTATGTAATTTGTGGGTGTTTGCTGGGGTGTGTTTTGGGATTACCTCTGCACCGACTTATTTTTAATTCGATGATTACTTCACGTTGGGGTCTTGAATGGCAGTTTCCATTTACTGCACTTGCTGTAATTATTGTACTTTCTGTTGTGGCTACATTTTTATCTGTCATAGGACCAGTGAAAAAAATAAATAAAATGGATGTTGTAAATGTTATAAATGCACAATAGTGTGCCCCATACTGTGGTGGAAATATATTTGTTTTCCCTAATTTAATTATTAACACTATTTTAAAATAGTATCCTATATTAGATTAAATAATATTAATAATTTGATGTTTTTATTTGTTTTTAGGTTGTACTAAAGTTATGTTTAACAGCAAAATAGAAGAAGAAACAGAAAGAGTAGTTGCCATAGCAGATATGGTGATAAATGACATAGGATTAAAGATATCAATAGAGAAAACAAAATTTGTTAGTTTCAATGATGAAAATTTTGATTTCCTTGGATTCACCTTTAAGCACTGGAGGAAAAGGAAGAATGGATAGATGTATTAAATCCAATAATAAGAGGAAAAATGAACTATTATCTAAATATATTAAAGGATGCCAAAGCAAATGAAGAGTATAGGTGCATTTTAAAGACATTCAGTAAGGAATTGCATGTAGTAGATTCATATGTTAGGTGAAGACTTAGGGGGAAAAATTCATGCCAAAGAACAGGATGGTTTATGACCTAGAAATGGAACAATGAGTACTTTGTAAAAATAGGGTTGATACTCTGTCATTGCTTATACTACAAAAAGATGTGGGGACATATTCTAGAAAGGTACTTAGAGAAAATAACAGCCAAAAGCAAAGCTAAATTGGAAGAGAAAATAAAGAAACAAAAGAAAAAGGTCAAGAGTATTATACTCCTGACCGCGTTGCCAAAATAAATGGTGAAAAAGCTATGCTTGATAAGGTGGTAGATAAGTAAATAGTTATTATACTTCATTTTACCTGAAAACAGCATAACTAATATAGAAAAAAATGATAATAATTGTCGAATAGGGTAAATAAATATATTGATAATTTTACTAATGAAGGAAATATATATATATTTGTAGAAATACATATTAACAACTAAAAAATGGAGTGAAGTTTATGAGTAAAATTTTTGTATTTATTGATGTATCTAAGAAACAAGAATTTATATTTAAAAGTAACAAATTAAAGGATAATCTGAAGAATTCATATATAATTAAGTCTATAACTGAATATGATGATTCAGAAAATTATAATGATATGAAAGTAAGCTTAAATGAATTTATAAAAAGATACGAAGCAAAAAAAGTTTTTTGTGGTGGGGGAAATAGCATAATTGGATTTATAGATAATGATAAGGCTAAAAAGTTTATTAGAGAATATTCTAGAAAAGTCTTAGAAACGTATCCTGATTTAGAGTTATATATAAGCAAAATTGAAAGGGAAAATGATGGTGAATTTTCTATTGAAGACAAAAAATTCTTATCTCATAAAGCTAATAAACTTAAAGAAAAAAGAAGAAGTAGATACGAAAAAATATCATTTGGAGTAGAAAAATTAGATGGAGAAACTGGATTTCCAATCCACGTCAAAGAAGATTCAATTCATTGCGATAAAGTAATTATTAATAAAGCTAAAAAAAACCTTAAGTCTATCTTAAATTTGTCAAAGGAAGCATCTATAGAGATAACATCTGAATTAGGAGACTATAAGGGTAAGGATAAAATGAGTTACATTGGAATTATTAGCTTAGATGGTAATGGAATGGGAAAACTTGTAGACAGTTGTCAAAGCATAAAAGAGTTACATAATTTAAGTAATGATATTAGAGATATTTATTATCAGTCTATATCAGAATATCTTGAAAAATTAAGCGAATATAATAATGAGAATATAAAGAAATATATTACTCCAATAATATCTGCTGGAGACGATTTGTGTTTAATACTTGATGGAAGAATTGCAATAGATGCTGCAGCTAATATTATAAAAAATATAAAGAAAAAGTCAAAGGAAAGTGAAATTATTAAGAAAAAAATGCCTAATGGATTAACAACTTGTGCGGGGATTGCTATAGTTAAAGCAGGATACCCATTTTTCGATGGATATAGGGAAGCAGAAAAATTATGTAAAAAATCTAAGATATATTTACATAAGATAAAGGATGATAAGGAATATTTATCTTTTATGGACTGGAAAATTGTACAAGGGAGCAATATAGAATCTGGGGATTTTATAGAGAATATAAAAGAAAAGGATGAAATATATCATATAAAGCCTTTGATTATTGATGATATTAAAAGTTATTTTAAGGAAGATAAAGAAGCATATATATTTTCATACTTAGATTTTAAAGAATTGAAGAAAGATATGGAAGATATGATTTTAAATAAAAAAATAAGTAAGTCTACTTTGAAAAAACTACAAGAAAGTTTTTATGATGGATATGAAAGCTATAAAATTGATATTGATAATAGGAGAAAAGAGTATACAGAGGAATTATTCTCAGCTATTTCAAAAACTTTTTCAAGTAATAATGACTATGGGGTAATAGAAACTTCGACCAAGGAGCGTATATATATTCTAAATGATATTATAGATGCTTTTAACTTTTTAATTACAATAGATTAAATTAGGGGTTGGTAAAATGAATAAATATTTATTGAAAATCACTTTGAAATCTGAGGCTATTTTCAATAGTGGGGAAGAGGAGCAGAATTTAGTAAATGATAAGGTTCTTGCAGATGAATTGGGATTTGTATATTTTCATGGAAAGACACTAAAGGGTCAACTCAGAAAGAAAGCAAAGTGGATAGAAGAAAAAATAGAAAAAATAAAGGGAAAAGAAGGAGTAAAGCCATTTAAGCAATCTATTATAAAGTTATTTGGAAGTGAGTTTGGTGGGGGCAAAGAACAGCTTGAAGAAAGTAGCCAAATAGTAATACCCAGTCAGAGGGGAATAATGACAATTACAAATTTGGAATTACCAAAAAATATTAGAGATTATTTTAAAAATATTAATGATTATAAAGATGAAGATTATAAAATAACACCCTATGATATGATAAAGGCTCAAACCCAAAAAAGAACTAGAATACAAATAAAAGAATCTGGAACAGTTGAAAATGGCATGATGATGACATATCATACCGTTAAAGATGGGTTAGTTTTTTATAGTGAAATTGGTTTTTTAGAAAGGATAGATTTTAAAGATTTAATTTCCTTAAATATTGTAGTAAAGTCCCTTGATAGTATAGGTTCATCTATAAATCGTGGAAGGGGAAAAATAAAGGCAGAGCTTTTAAATGAAAATTGCAAGTTAATTAAGGAAATTGAAAATGTTGATTGTTTGGAGGTGTTGTTAGGTGAATAAATACATAGTATTACAAATAGAAAATTTACAGCCCTTAAAAATTGGAGCAAGGGGAGTACAAAACCAAATGGAAAATTCAAAATCATACATTCCAGGATCTACAATAAGGGGTGCAGCAATTTCCAGTCTGATAAATAGATTAAAATTGGACAGTAATTTATGCAGTATTAGTAATGGAAAAAGCTATAAAAAAAAGCTATTGGAGGATATGAAATTTTATAATGGATATCCTTTTTATGATGAAAAATTATTTATACCTACTCCTACTCACCTCAGAACAAACAAGCATAACTTTAGAGAGGCAATGATAAAAAAATCTGAAGAGTTGTTTAAACTTGGAAATTTATTAGATAATGAAAAGCAAATAAATACATTTCCCATTTCTTTTATTTCAATTAATGAGAATTTAAAGCTTAATCATATTGAAATAAAAAAGGAATTAAGGTTACACCATAATAAATCTAAAAACAGAGACAATCTTTTTAGATATGAAGCAATAAAAAATGGACATGTTTTTACAGCTATTATAAAAGCCGATGAAGAAATAGGTGAAATATTAGGTGGGATTTTAAAGAAAAATGAAAAATGGTATTTAGGAGGTTCTAAAGGTTCAGGATATGGATTATGTAAAGTTGATTTTGTAGGTACATATGATAAATATAGTGAAGTAAAAAATAATATTGGATTAAAATACACAACTAAATCAGGAAAAAAACTAATATTAACCTGTTTATCTGATTGTATTTTAAGGGATGAGAGTGGCAATCCTACTAATCATATTGTTGAAATTCAATTGCAAAAAATACTTAAAGGAAAAAAAATTAAGTTTGAAAGAATAATTGCTAACCAGGGATATTCTGAAGGATACAATATGAAATGGGGAGCAAGGTATCCAAAGGAAAGCACAGTTAAAGCTGGGTCTATTATGGTTTATAATTGTGAGGATGAGATTTCAAAGGAAGATTTATTAAGGATAGATGAGCATCTTTTTGGCATGAGAACTACAGATGGATATGGTTGGATTGCTGGAAATATTGATTATCCTAAAGAAATAAATCTTAATGCTAAAGAATTTAGTAGTGAAAGAAATGATGAAGATTTTGAAAAGGATATAAATATAAAGGATGTAGAAGGTTCTGAAACATTTAATATTATAGTTAATGGGCTTTATGATGCCAAGGAAAAATGGCTTAGACATATTTTTATTCAAGAAAGAAAAAAAGAAGATAATCCAATAAATGTTAATATTGAAAAGGATAGTCATAAGCAAAATATTATACAAATTATGGAGAAGGGAAAAATTAATATAGAAAACATATTAAATAGAGAGTATATGAAGGATAAGGAAAAATTTAGCATTAATAACAACTCTTTTTTAGATATATATAATTATTATTATGGAGATAAACAAAACGATTATTTAAAAAATTACATAGATACAAAATTAAATTCTAAAAAAGGAAATTTATTCTATAAAGATATGGATGGAAAGGAATTTTTAAAGGATTTAGTAATTGTATCCTTAAATATAGGAGGTGGAAGTGTTGAATAAAATAATTAAATATAGGTTCAATATAGAGGCCATTACACCTGTATATTTTGGGAGTGAAGAAAAGGGAGAGTTTTTAAAAAACTCCTATGGAAATCCATTTATTACTGGAAACTCAATTGGAGGAGCTATAAGAAGCTTTTTAGAAAAGTATATGGGAAATAAAGAAAATATAATAGAAGTTCTAGGTGGAGAAGCTGTTAATGAAGAAAAACTTGACTTTATAGAAAGTAATGCTATTATTACCGATGGAATAATAGCAGGAAGTAAGGAAGATATTTGTATAAAGGAAGGTACAAGGATTAATAGAAGAACTTCTACAGCTGATGATGGAAGCAAATATGAATTTGAATACCTGGATATTGGAACTAGGATATCCTTTGAAATAGAAATGGAATGTAATGATGAAAATGAAATAAAATTTAAAACCATTATAAAGGATATAACTAATGGAATAAGTGATAAAAAGCTTACTCTAGGAGGACAAGTTACCAACGGTTTTGGTCAATTCAAGATAAATCAAATAGAAAAAAAGGAATTTAATTTAGATAGTATTGAGGGATTAAAGGAATATATATTTAAAAGAAATGATAATAATTTACATTGGAAAAAAGTAAATGTTAATAATAATGCTAGTATAGATAATTGTGAAGAAATAAAATTTATACTGAAGGGAGGATTTCCCTATGGAGTATATCAAAATTATGATTATGATATAGAAAAGAATTTTAAGCTTAGTGGAATACAAAGGGGAAATAAAGGCTATTATATTCCAGCTTCAAGCATTAAGGGTCTTATGAAAAGTGAAATAGAAAAATTGTATAATTCATTAGGAGTATGTTCAGAGGATTATGTATTGAAACTATTTGGTGGACAAAATAGTATTGGAAGAATAATATTTAAAGACATTATTCTTAATAATGCTAATGAAATAGAAGTATTTTATCCTAAGAAAATAGATGGAAAGTCTAAAGAAGAAGATAAATATCCTACATATAATAAGGTAGATAGATTAGTGGGAAGCTCTTATACAAATGCACTATTTAAGCAAAGAGAAATAGAAGGACAAGCTTTAATTGAGCTTAGTTTAAATAATTTTGTAGATAATAAAGAATTCGTATATCCTATTTTGACTATTTTAAGAAATATAGGCTTAGGGTTAATTCCTATAGGAGGAAGGACTTCTGTTGGGCTTGGTGAGTTTGAGGCTGAGGAAATGAAAGTTACTATAAAAGATTATGAGGTTAAAATAGATTTTAATATAGATTCAAGATCAATAGAAATAAAAGAAGATAAAGAAAAATTAGATGATTTTAGAAAGGCTTTTAAGAAAAGTTTGGAAAAAGGATGGGTAAAAAATGATTAATATATTAGGAGATCATATAAGAGATTGGGAAAATGAAAGGGAAATAAATTATTTAATCCATAGGTATAGTGACGTTTTATTGGATAAAGCAAATTCTATTGATGAAATTGAAAGAAGGTTGAATAAAAATTGTGACGATGAAGAATTTGAAATCATTGAAGCTAGATTTTTTAACAGCAAAAAAGAGTTGTTTATATATAAATATGAAGATGATTGGAATAGAATATTGACATTACATGGTGAAGATGGAAAAGAAGAAAAAAGAGAATATTTTGACAGAGAATATTTATTAGAAAAAAAATTTAAAAAGAAAGATAAATACAATTCCATAAAAGTAAGGAAATATGTGGCATATGATGATGATTTAGCCTATGTAAAAAATACTTGTCTATTAGATTTGGTAAAGGGGGATAAAAATGGCTAAAATTAAGAGAAATAATAACAATAATAAAATTAAATTAAAGGATCTTCATTATAATTTTATTTCATTTCCTAAAGAGTGGTATTATCCATATAGAATAAAGAATTCAGAAGAATTTTCTTTACCAAACCATAATGATAAAAATCCTAGAGTTTTTAAAAATAGCGGTTATATTGAATATACAATAAAAACAAAAGGAAAGCTCACTACTGATTTTAGGAAGAATTCTAATAATGAGATTTTTATTAGGGGTAGTGAAATTAGGGGACGCATAAGAAATAATTTGGAAATATTGAGTTTTAGCTATCCTGAATTTATAGATGATAAGAAGATATTATATAGAGACTTTGCTTCTAAAAATAAAACGATAAAAGATGAATATAAAGAAACAATGGGAATAGAGGGGAGTAAGAAGATAAATGAAGTTGTAAAGGTTGGATATTTACAAAAGATAGGCAATAAATATTATATATATCCAGCAGAGAAATTGTATAATAAAAATTTTCTTACTGTTGATGAGTACAAATTAGTTAATAGACATAAAAGTTTAAAATTAGAACATAATCACAAGATGTATAAATGGAGTGATACTTCTAAATTAGAGAAAATAGATAACTTGAAAGAAGAAGAAGAATCCTTAAGTATAAATATTAAAAGATTGAGGAAAAGTACTGGGTTATTCAAAAATGAAGAGTTTAATAAAAAATTGAAAAAAGCTTATTGTAACAATAAAAATAAATGGCACTCAAAGGATATTGAAGAAAGTGTAAAAAACCTAAAAGAAATCCTAGGCAAACAAGTGTTTTGTGATTTGGATAATTCCGATGAAATAAAGCTTAAAAATCTTTATTTAGAAAGGACAGAAAAGAAATTAAAAATTGAAAAGTTGTGGAAGAATGTCAAAAGAAATATAAAATTTAAGCCATATGAGAAAAATGTAGCCTACAGCCTTAATGAAAATGGTGGGATAGTGGAAATAAAGAATCCTGATGGAAATCATGGTGGAGAAAAGTTAAAGCAAGGAGTTTTGTATTGTAGTAACAATGTAAACAGCAAAAAGAAACATTATCTTATAGGAGAAAGACAGTTTGAGGATAAAATAAAAGTTGATGATAAATTAATAAATGCCTATAATGATAACTTAAAAAAATTTAAAGTGGTGATGAAGGATAAAGACTCACAAGAAAGTAAGGAATATAATAAAAGAATAAAGGACTTTTATAATATTTTTTCTGAAGAAAATGAAGGAAGTAACGGAAAAGTAGTATTTTATTTGCCAAATGAAGAAGGAGAAAAAGCAATTAATATTGGCAGAACCCCTTATATGAAGGTATTATATAAAAATTCTATAAAAGATATTATAAACAAGTTAAATCCTAAGGATAAAACAAGTGAGTATAATATTAGCTATGCCGAGTCTATATTTGGATTTACTGGAAAGGGTGAGGATAAGAGACAGGCATACAAATCTAGGGTAAGATTTTCAAATGCTGTTGTTAAAGGGAAACCAAAATTTAATGAAGAAAAATTTTTCTTACCGCAACCTCAAGCTAGTGCCTTTGCTATGTATTTAAAACAGGATAGAGTGCGTCATCCCAAAGATATAAAATCCTATGCCCATAGTATAGATGATATTGAGCTAAGGGGTTATAAGTTTTATAAGATTAGGGAAAAAGAGAAGGTTTTTAGATATAGTGAAGAATATAAGGATATGGTTTCAATTAAGAAAGTATTACATCCAGAAAGTGAAATAAAGGGGAAAGTATATTTTAATAATCTTACAGATACAGAGTTAGGCATGTTATTAATAAGCTTAGATATTTCCCTTTTAGATAGTGATAATGAAGAATATTACGAACTATTTGGTGGAGCTAAGGCTTATGGATATGGAAAATCTATTGTTAATATAAATAATGTTTATTTAGAACAGAAATTAAAGATTAGAGCTTTAGATGATTTGGGATATAAATTTTTAAAGGATTTTAGTAAATTTATAGATGCATATAAGAATAAAATGAAAAAATTTCTAGAACAAAATAAAGAAACAATAAATGAATATAAGTTAAGCAAAAAAATAATAAAGGATATTGAAAATGAAGAGCACTATTTAGATTATATAAATAAAAAAAATAAAGAAAAGAAAAATTTTGCTTATGATCAACATGAGGTATTAAGACCATTAAAGAATTTTAAAGACTATTCGGATTTAATGGTTATGTCTAAGGATTATTTACATAAAACTTTAAACAAGAAATTTAAAGTAAGGTAAAAAAATTAAATAGGAGAGATATTTATGCATAAAAGTTGTCCTTGTTATAGTCTATGGGGATTTATTAAGAAAAATTTTAAGTTTATAATTTTATTATTATTAGTTTTGGTTTTTAGTATATATAATATATATAGTATAAAATCTATGGAAAGAGAAGTAAAAGATACAATTAATGAATATGATGCGACTATGGAAGATATAAATACTAAAATAGAGGAAAAGGATCAGGAATTAATAAATGAATTTTATAAATTAAGGCTTGATTGGACGAATGAAAAAATTGCACTTGAAACTAAGAAGGGTGAGGTTGGTAGGGATATATATAGGATATATATTTATGGAGGAGTATTTATAATGTTAGGAAGTTTAGGTATCTGGACAAGATTAAAACAAATAATAGAAAAAATTGTAGAGGATTTTACTGGTGAAGACATTCGTACTATACAGAGCATTATGAATGAACATAAGAAGGAAGTTAAGATTAAGAAAAGCAGTAGAATATTGATGTTAGCTGAAGAAAATGAAATTAATCAACAAACTAAGCTTTTTTTATATAATATGGGTTTTAAGCATATTACAACAAAAAATATTAATAATAAATCTTCTGAAGAAGACTATGATTTAATATTTATAAATAATGAAGATGGTAATATTGCAAAACAAGACAAAGATCTAGAAAGAGAAGTAGGAAATATAGTAAAAAAATATGGTAAGGATACTTTATACTTTTACTATAACAAGAATATAAGATTAGATTTACATTATGATGGTATTAAGAAAAATTTTGCAAATAGTGAATTTACCTTATATGAGCGCTTAATAGAGACTTTATGGGCTTATGATAAGCTATCATTTACTGTAAAAACTACAGCAGAATGAAGTAATTGTTAGACTAAAAATCATAAAAACATTTTTAAAAGGTAATCTGTCGTGAATCATTACATCAGTAAGGCAAACTCTAAAAAGTCAACGACAGTTTGTTTTTTGAAACTTTATAGTAATTTCATTAGAAAAGAAAAAGATGTTATTAATTACCATATACTAGTTGCCTCGTCTTGCTAAGGAAAGAACGGGTATATCAGTTTTATTTGTGAATGAAAATAAGGAAATTGAAGAAGTCAAGTGATTTTTAAGTCCGTATCTTTAAAGATATGGACTTTTATAGATATTGTAATGAGCTGATAAATTGCAGATAACAAAAAATTAATAATAGAATGTCTAAAAGAACTTTATAAAACAGCACTATCCAAGCAGAAATCTCAAGACTATTATGAAGGAAAACATATTATTTTGAAAGACTATGCTATACAGGATTAAAGAAACTCAAATGTTTTTTGGAATATTAGACAATAATGTAATTTATATAAGATATCATGGATATGAAGATTTAACAGATAATTTTAAAGAAATCTACAATAAAGTAAGAAATTTTGAGTAATAGGGATACAATGATAGTAACAATATCTTAAAGTTGAATATTCTCATCTCAAAGATAAAAATATAGCTCTTAGTGATGCTTTTATCTCAATAGTCATAGTGTTGTGGCAGGCTTTTTGGAAACTTTACAAAATGAGGATACTATAGAACGAAGTAGAGCGTAACTCTACTTCTCATATGAATTTTTAAATTATTTTGCTGATTGTTAAATGCATAAGTATAAATAATTTAATATTTTAAAATATTGGACAAGGGATACTAGACTGTGTTGAGAAATATTAAATTATACTATAGAATTATAATAGAATACATTACTTTATGAACTTACTAGTAAATTTAAGGGGCTTGTTTAGCAATCAACAATCAAGACTATATATGGATATACATAACAAAAGGCAATTAACAGATGATGTTAAAGAAATAATTAAGAGTCTAGCATAACAGTAATCCATTCCCCCCCTTGTCCCGGTAGGTAAGTAGACAAGTTGTGAGATTACAATTGATATAAATGACCAAATATCAAAAGGGAGAAAAGGAGAAATGAAAAAGAAAATAGAGACTAAGCTGAAATTTATTCTTGTTATTAAAAACTCAACCTACTTCATTTTAATAGTTACAATGCTATTAATGTTTTCAACACATGTATATTCAGTTGAAATTGATACAAGTGAAGAAGCTCTTCTTTTCGTGGGCAACGAAAAAATTGCTCCTATTATTTATAAAGAAAACAATAAAGTCAAAGGGGTAGTTGTGGACATCGTAAAAGAACTAGGTAAAAAAATTGGGCGCAGTGTGAAAGTTGAAGCTATGAACTGGGAAAAAGCTCAAAATAAAGTACTGTCAGGAGAAGCAGATGCATTACTTCAAATCAATCCAAGTCCAGAAAGAGAAAAATTGTACGATTTTTCATCTGAATTATTAAAATCTGAATTTTCAATATTTAAAAAAGCTAAGAATATAAACATTAATGATATATATGATTTAAATGATAAAAGGGTGGGCATCGAATCAGTAGGATATCCATTCTACTTATTGGAAAAATATAACAATACCGATATAGTAATTATACCGGACTGGATTTCTGGCTTTGAAATGATAGATTCTGGTGCATTAGATGCATTAGTTGTTGATAGATGGATCGGCGAATATGAGTTAGCTAAGAGTAAAGTTAGTGAAATACAAGTTATAGAGCAACCTATAGAAATCATGTATTCTCGTATAGCTGTAAGAGAAGGTAACGAAGAACTTTTAAATCTGATTAATAAGGGATTAGAAGAAATGAAAAATGATGGCACGATGGATCAAATATTAAGCCAGTGGAGAGGAAAAAAAGTTGTCTATTTTACGGAAGAAGAACTAAGAAGAGTTTTTTACTATACAGTGCTTGGTATCCTTATTTTAATTATATTAGGTGCTATACTTCTAGTACTAAAACTTCGAAGAATAAATCGACAGCTTGAATTAAAGGTAACAGAAAGAACAAAAGAACTATATGAAGTAAATGAACAATTAAGAAAAATGTCCATGATAGATGGACTTACTAATATATCTAATAGAAGGTGTTTTGATGATTTCTTCAAGAAAACTTGGAGAACTTGTTTAAGAAAAAAGCTACCTTTATCTCTAATTGTATTAGATATTGATTGTTTCAAACAATATAATGATAATTATGGACATCTTGCAGGTGATTATTGTTTGAAAAGCATTGCCAATATCCTAAAAACTTCTGTGAAATGCCAAGAAGATGCAGTTGCACGTTTTGGTGGAGAGGAATTTATAGTTATGTTATTTAATACACCAGAAGAAGGTGCAATGATGTTTGCTGAAGATATAAGAAAGAGGATAGAAAAATCAGTCATTATTTATGAAGATAATAAGACCAGTGTTACTGCCAGTTTAGGAGTTGCTACAATAATTCCAAATGAAGATTTAAATTCCATTGATTTAATAGAATTTGCTGATCAAGCAATGTATCAAGCCAAAAATACTGGACGGAACAAAACCATAATGGCAAACTTATAAGTGACAAGGGGATGGAGATGCTATCCCACTCCTGTGGGATAATTCACCATAAGATGGTTTTATGCTTAGGTCTGGTGTCAATGTACGACTATTGAAAAGGCCTTATTTAGCAACTGTTTTTATATATGTCTATTACTTATAATATTTATATGAAATATAAATATTATAAAGTGTATATTGATGAACATCTTGGTTTTAAATATTTTTAAAAAGAAGGAGGATTATTAGTGATTAAGAAATTTTTAATATTACTGTTGGTGATGCCTTTAATTATTTTTACTGTTAGCGATGTACAAGGATTAGCAATAGAATCTGATGAAAAACTAAAAATTGAGCTTAATGAAGAATTTTTAGATGAGACGGAGATAAGACCAACTAAATTATTGGAACCAATATTAGATACTACAATAGAGCCAATTGAACTACTAGAACCGATATTAGACCCTAAGATAAAACCAGTTGAACTGTTAGGGCCTGAATCTAGTGAAGAAACAAAATTAGATGGGTTAATTAGACGTACAAAATAGGTGGAAATCTATGAATAAAGCATATAGATTTAGAATATATACAAACGATGTTCAAAAGAATCTGATAGAAAGTACATTTGGATGTATTAGATTTGTATATAATTACGTCCTAAATCAGAGAATTGAAACATATAGAACTGAAAGAAAGAGTATAGGATATATAAACAACAAAACCAGCTTATATCTGAGAATATAATACATTTAATTTATATAAAACCAAAACTAAATATAAAAAACCATAAGAGGCTAAGTTTTTAGGTCAGTTTAAATGACTAAATAAATTTAGCCTCTTTTTTGATACATAACGACATCATTATTATTTTCTCAAGGCATGTGGAAATACATTAGAAATGAGTAGATTTTTGGCTTTTTAAAATAGAAAATAGGTTTTTTTAGTAAAGTCTATAAATTACAAATAAGTTAATAATTTTAAAATATTGGTAAACAATCCTTTATAAAATTCTAGATATTAGTCGATCAGTATATTATAAATAGTTCATGGATGTTATTGCGTTTAAATATAGCGATGGTATTTTTCTGTATACTAATAAAGTATGTAAAAAGAAATTTGACAAATATAATTTAGGAGGAATATAGTATTAGGTAGAATTATAATATATCGTAAAGGAAAATTAAACATATATTATAATTCAACTGTTTTGAGTATATCTGGACTGTAAAACTAGATAAGGAGGTATTATGCTAATATTTGTTAAAAAAATATTAAGAGTACTCATAATTATATACATACTCACATGTATTATTATTTATTTTTCTTATGATAATATTATTAGCAAGATTGGCAACAACGAAATAATTTATAGTTCATTTCAAGGAGATAAGTATATAGTCTTTTTAGATAAGGAAACTGTAAATTTTGTTGAGATAGAAGATCTATACATAGATATTTTTGGATTATCTAAAATACCATTAGTAGCTGATAAAATTATATATAATTTGGAACAACCCAAAAAATCAACAAGAAGATATAATGATGACCACAAAACATATCTTTTGTACGATGAAAATAATTTGTTACCCAATGGAATAGTTCTTAGAGGGAAAAAATTGAGTAGTCCATATGGGATTATTGAAAGCACAAATGTATATTTTGGTGTTAGCAAAGACAAGTTGGAGAATGAATTAAGCATAGTACAAATGGAAAAGTATTATTCAGAGGCATTAAATGAGGATTATTATATATTTATGTTTGAAAGTGAAAAACAGATAGAAATTGATGAATTATGCAATTTGAGCTTTTGATATATAAGTGGACAGTTGTAAATAAATCAAATGAAATTAGTGAAATAATATCATTCAATGAGTATTTTAATTCTTCAACCATATATACTGAACGTAATAAGGAGATCATTTCATCAAAAAAGTGGTATAATACTAGACAGTTAACAGCTGTTATGAGATGATTAAACTTTTAATTGAATTATAAAAAATAATAAGATAAAATGATGTAAAATTAAAATTTTGAGGTGAAAAAGCTATATGATAAAAAATATATTAGGTGGTATGGCAATTGGTATGGCTAATATGATTCCAGGGGTCAGTGGCGGGACAATTATGGTTCTTTTAGGTTTATTTGATAAGATGATTAAAAGTATATCTAATATTACTAAGGTAAGTAATCCTCAAAGAAAAAAGGATATTTTTTTCTTGTTTCAGATACTAATAGGTGCAGCTGTAGGGTTGGTTGTTTTTGCAAATATTATAGATTGGATATTTAAGCATTATCCGATCCAGACTGTATTTTGGTTTATAGGCCTTATAGTGCAGAGTATACCATTCGTAATGAAGAAAGAATTAAAAGGATATAAGGTATCATGGTTAACAATTATTTTAGGTATTTTAACAGTTTTACTAATTGTTTATTATAATCCTGGGGAACAAGTAATAGAGATAAATGCATATCCTCAAGTTACCCTTATGTTTTTGATTAAGCTAATATTTATTGGAATTATTATAGGAGGTACTATGATTTTACCTGGGGTAAGTGGCTCAATGATCTTGTTAATTATAGGTCAATATTATTTATTTAAAACATATGTAGCCAATATATTAACTTTGAAATTGGTTATTCTTATTCCATTGTTTTTCATAGGAATTGGTATAATGCTAGGGATAGTATTGATTTCAAAATCAACGCGATATTTATTAGAAAATCATCGTCGAGTTACTGTTAGTTTTATCTTAGGTCTTATTATAGCTTCTGCATTTGTATTAATTCCAAAGGATATTACATATGATTGGATGGAGATTCTAACTGCAGCATTAGCTTTTCTATTTGGAACTGTTGTTGTATTGGGGATTGAAAAGCTAGATGGGTAGAGTAGTTATACTGAATTTTGATATATGGAACTTAGAATAAATTTAAAAGAAGAAGGTATGAGAATGGGCACTAATTTAGTTAAATTTTCAATTTTCACAAAAAAACTTCAACAATTTATAGATATCACAGATTTTATTGACGAGGCAGTGATACAATCAAAAGTTCAAAATGGCATTGCAGTGATTTATTGTCCTCATACTACAGGGGGGATAACAATCAATGAAAATGCCGATCCAGATGTAGTAAAAGATATGATTAGAGCTCTTAATAAGATATTTCCAATAGAGGGCGATTATAGACATTTTGAAGGGAATTCTCATGCACATTTAAAATCTTCATATATGGGTGTACAAAAGACGATTATTATAAATGAAGGTAAACCTCTTTTAGGAACTTGGCAAGGTGTATATTTCTGTGAATTTGATGGACCAAGAAAAAGGGAAGTATTTATTAAAATTATAGAAGATAAAAAATAATTATCTGAAAATATATGAGTATAAAGGTATTTTGGAGGCGTGAGATGAATAAGTTTAAGAAAATAATTGTTAGAAAGCACTTTTCTCTTGGAGAAGAACTTGCTCACTCTATTTCTCATGGAATCGGGATGCTATTAGGAATTACAGCTTTGATTTTATTTGCAATAAAAAGCAAAAAAGTTAATAATACCTTATATACAGTCAGTATGATGATATATTCAATTTCACTTATTATACTTTATGCTAATTCCATGTTTTACCATGCATTTCCAGAGGGAAAAGTAAAGAATATATTTGAACGGTTGGACCATTCCTCTGTTTATTTATTAATTGCTGGAACATACACACCATTGTGTTTGATTGTAATCGGTGGCATGAAGGGGTTAGTAGTTTGTAGTATTCTATGGGGGATTGCTATATTTGGTGTTATTCTTAAAGCAATATGGATTGAAAAATTTGTTAAAATACATGTCCTTATATATCTAACAATGGGGTGGATTATTATTTTCTTTGTAGGGACTATTTTTAAAACATTAACCTCAATAGGATTTATATTATTATTTTTAGGGGGATTGTTTTATAGTATTGGTGTTTTGTTCTTTGTATTTAGTTGGTTCAAATATCATCACTTTGTATGGCATCTCTTTGTACTTGCTGGAAGCATATTACTTTTTTTCTCTATATATATTTATATATAAATGATATGTTTTATTTTAAGAATAGAGGTAGTTAGAAAACAAAAAAACTTGTCAAGAATCTAAGTATATGTTATAATATAAAAATTAGTCATTTGTTATGTAAAACTAATTAATGTATAGCTAGATTATTTTTTTCAATAATTTTATCGTTAGTTTCAAAACTGTTATGAAGATACTTTTCAATATGAATTATTAAAATGAATAATTACATGGTTAATTCTCACTGATTCTGCGAATATATTTTAGCAATATAAGATACTTATATTTTGCAATCATTGAGTTTAATTGTGGATTTATTAAATATACTGATTATTTGCTAACATATTGCTATGTTAGCTTTTTTGTTGAACAATACTTATATATATGACAAACAATATATTAATAAATTTATTTAATTATATTAATGGATGATTAGAAAACTAAAAGGAGGTGTTTTAATGACACAGAGTATAATATTAACACTTATCGGATTGTTTTTGGTAACGGCACTGACTAATATCTTAGCAACATTAAAAAGTATATTACTTGCAAAGAATATTATGAATCCAGTATATTTCTTAGTATTTATAGATGCTATCATTTTTGCAACAGTCCTTGGGAAAGTAACTAATTCAAAAGGTTTCCATTTTGCAATTGCATATGCATTGGGAAAAACACTAGGGGTTTTTATTGGTGGTAAAATCGAAGAACGACTTGCTTTAGGAATTTTGGAAGTAGATATATTTTTCAATAACAAGGGCAAGATGATTGAGATAGCAGAAAAGCTTAGAGAAGCAGGATATACAGTTAATAATTTCTTAGCAAGAGGAAATAATGGTGATAGAAGATATAAGGTAGAGGTAGTTATAAAAAGAAAAGAGTTCAAAATACTAGGAGATATCATGTATGAGTGTGGTGTAACAGACCCAACTTTAAAGATCAAGAATTTGAATAAAGTTGGAGGTAAAATAACTACTACAAAAATAAAAGTCACCTAATCTAAAGTATAGCATTGCAGTTAGGATTAAAGGAATAGTGAATTTGAAAATTTAGAGTTTAAAAAGGATAATGTGATTTTTCAAGAAAAGTAAAGGAGCATAAAAGTTCAACTTTCATGCTCCTTTATCTATTCACTATTTTAAAGTGGTTATTATTCGTGTTTAATAGCTTCAATAGGGTCAAGTTTTGCAGCCCTTGATGATGGATAAAGTCCTGCGAGTATAGTAACAATAATGGAAAATAATATTGTAATTATACAGATTGATACTGGTGATATGAAAATATCTTTTAGAAACTCTACATCTTCTATACCCTTTGATTTTAACATCATTATCGATATACTCTTAACTAACTGAATATTTATTATTGAAAAGATAGTTCCTAAAATACCTCCAAGAAATCCAATTGTTCCAGATTCTACAAGAAAAATTGATTTAATATCACTACTTGAAGCCCCTACAGCTTTCATAACTCCTATTGATCTTGTTCTTTCATAAATTGCCATAAACATTGTATTTATAACACCTAGAGAAGCAACTAAAAGAATAATAACGCCACCAATTGCCAAAAAGGTTTTTATAACTGTGAATATTAGTTTTATAATTTCTGCAATGCCTTCCATTGAAAAAGTATCGTACCCAAGTTCTTTTTTTATATAATTATTAATATTTTTTACATCTTGTGCATTTTTAACATTAACAGATACATTCGAAGGACCTGTTATTTCATATACATATTTATCGTTTCTATTTAAAAACTTATTTACTTTATCAGAAACTACTATACTTGTGAATAAACTTTCTGAAGAATCGACTTTACCATTTACAACTCCAACAATTTTTACCCTTGTTATTAATGGCTCTTCTTTGATTCCACTCTGACTTCTGTCTGATATAATATCGATTTCTTTTCCTAAGATTTCATCTGGCTTATTAAAATCAAATTTTTTCATCAGAGATTCAGTCACTACAGCTTCATGGGACTTAGGGTTTTTAATTAAATTTCCTCCTAGTAAGAGTGGCAAATTTTCATCGTTCTCTTTTTTTCTTGCAGATTGTAAAGTTAGATCTGAATACACATTATAATTCGTATCTATTCCGCTAAAGCCATTTATTTCAACCCTTTTTTCTCCAATTCTCAATTCTTTGGCATCAGCACTAACTTCAACTACTAAATCCTTTACTTCTTTCCTATTTGCAATTTTTTTCAATACATTCTCCGTAATAACTTTGTAGTCAGATTTCAAATTATTATCATCATCTTTTTTGGAGTTTTCATACTCCTGTGGTAATAATGAGATTATATTTACAGTATTAAATTCTTCTAAAGAATTAATAATTAGATTTTCAACACCTTTTCCCAGGGATAACATGGTTATAATTAACATAACACCAATTGAAATTGCAAATGATGTTAAAAAAGTTCGAGCTCTTCTTTTACGTAAATTTGAAAATGCCATTATTATATATTCTTTAATTTTCATTTTTTCTTACCTTCTTTATCTTTCCATCTTTTATTGTGATTACAAATTTTGCCTCGTTTGCTTGTTCAACATTATGGGTAACCATTATTACGGTGTATCCCTTATTGTTTAAATCCTTTAGAAGTTGCATTATTTGTGCACCTGAATTAGAATCTAAATTTCCTGTTGGTTCATCTGCAAATATAATTTTAGGATTGTTTACCAGAGCTCGTGCAATAGCTACCCGCTGTCTTTGTCCTCCTGATAGCTCAGTTGGTTTATTATTTAACTTATTTGACAGTCCAACCATATCTAATGATTTTTTTGCCATTTCTATTCTTTTATGTTTAGAAACTCCAGAAAAAATCAAAGGCATCATTACATTTTCCAGAGCACTCTGAGTTGGTTCAAGATTAAAATTTTGAAAAATGAACCCTGTATATTGACTTCTATATTTAGCCATTTTTTTGTCTCTAAATTGACTTATATCATTGCCTTCAATTAAAACATTTCCTTTGGTTGGTTTGTCTAATCCACCCATAATATGCATAAGCGTTGATTTTCCAGATCCAGAAGGGCCAACAATAGATACAAAATCACCTAAATTGATATTTAAATCAATATTATCTAAAGCATAAAACTCTTCTTTACCCATTTGATAAATTTTACTAATATGCTTAAGTTCTATCATTTTATTTATTCCTTTCATTTATTTTTTAAAAACATGTCTTCTATTATATAGTAAAACAAACAATATTATTGGGAATACCAAATCAAATAGCAAAGGCTTTATCTGGAAACTATTTTGTACAGCCAACATAGTGAAATTGATTAAACTAATGGAAAAATATAAATACATTCCAATTTTATTCTTATTCAAAATAAGAATTAATCCCAAGATGGCAAGAATTGATAAACATACTGTTATTATTATTTGCTGATTTGAAATAGCATTCATAATATTATTTGCACCTATTTTTTCTAACCATAAGCCAATATCTTCTTTTTTAAGTAATACGATTATTACTAATAACAATTGAAAAAACTTTCTAATTAGCTCAAGAATAGATATTACTGTAATACCAACACCCAATTTTTCATTGTTTGTAGTCATTTTAACATTCCTTTCTTTTTTGATTTTTTGATGAGGTACTCGCTTTAGAACTTAGAGTATAATTTTAGTAGGCAAAAAGGACAAAAAATAAAAAAGATGCCTTAAGGCATCTTTCATATACATGCATCATCCAATATAATAGTATCTGCGAAGAAAACTAGAAAGTTAGGTGATTACATGTATAAGATAAGTTTAAAGGAAATGGATATAAATTTCAAGGATTTAGAGAAAAGGATTTATGAATTTGTTTGCCGTCAGGCATGTGAAATAATCACAGAGCTACTTAATCAACTAGATGA